>DATCEL010000438.1:0-3542 GCA_036510115.1 Caulobacteraceae bacterium | reverse complement strand
ACGGCGGCCTGTGCGTTACCTATTGGATGAACCGTTTGCAGAACCTGCCGCGCGGCGTGCCCTTGTTCATGACCCTCAATCCGGTGAGGGAGCCGGATCCGGCGCGGGTGATCCGCACCCAGACCTATGAACATCCGCTTTTCGACGCCCCGGCCCTCCGGGCTCAGGAAGACCTGTGGTCTCTGCAGGGAGAAGCCAACACCTGGTGGTGCGGGGCCTATTTCGGATCGGGCTTTCACGAGGACGGCCTGCAAGCCGGATTGGCGGTCGCCGAGGCGTTGGGCGGCGTGAAGCGGCCGTGGACCGTGGCCGGGGAATCGGGTCGCATCCGGCTGGCGCCGGAGACCGCCGCCGCGCCGGTGCTGGAGCGGGCGGCTTGATGAACTCGGCCCTCTATGTCGGCTGGGTTTCGCACCGGCGATTTGGCCCCAAGCCGCATCGCCTGCGCTACGCGGTCTTTCAGTTACTTCTCGACCTCGACGAAGCCGAGGCGTTCTCGCGCCGCCTGCGCCTGTTCTCGACCAACCGTTTCAATCTGTTCAGCCATTACGATCGCGATCACGGCGAGCGGAAGCCGGCGCGGCTACGCGCCTGGGCGGAGGAGAAGCTCGCCGAGGGGGGGATGGCAATTCAAGGCGGTCGGATCATGCTGCTGGCCATGCCGCGCCTGCTCGGCCATGTGTTCAACCCGCTTAGCATCTACTACTGCCACCGGCCCGACGGCCCGCTGGCGGCGGTGATCTACGAGGTCAACAACACCTTCGGGGAGCGCCACGCCTATGTGCTCGCGGCGGACTCCGACACCGACGGCCCCATCCGACAATCCTGCGCCAAGGCCTTCAGAGTCTCGCCGTTCATGGACTTGGCGCTCGGCTATGAGTTCGATCTCAGCCGCCCCGGAGAAACCCTTCGCGCCGAGATCAATGCCCGCGATGGCGACGGCGAGCTGGTGCTCTCGGCCGTCTTCGCCGGCGAGCGCCGCGAACTGACCGACCGCAATCTTCTGATGGCGCTGGTCCGTTTTCCCTTGATGACCCTGAAGGTAGTGGCCGCGATCCACTACGAAGCAGTGAAGCTGTGGCTCAAGGGCGTGAAACCGGCGACGGCTTAGCCAGGCGCCAAAAGTAGACTTCCGCAATGGCCGAGAGGCGGCGGCGGGGATAGGATTGGTGGGTCCGCCCACCGTCCAGGAGCACGTCATCTCGCAAGAGCTTGTCCTCGCCGAGACCGTCGGCCCCATCACGCGCCTGACACTCAACGATCCCGAGCGGGCCAATGTGCTCTCAAGGGCGATGATGACCGCTCTGGCCGGCGCGATCGCCAGGGTGGAAGGCGACACGGGCGTCAAGGTGATCGTCCTGGCCGCGGCGGGAAAACTGTTTTGCGCTGGTCACGACCTCGCCGAGCTGAGGGCGACCAACGACCCATTGGCCCACCAGGTGCTGTTCGACCAATGCTCGGCGCTGATGCTGGCCGTCGGCGCCTGCCGCGTGCCGGTGATCGCGCGGGTCCAGGGGTCGGCGGTGGCCGCCGGCTGCCAGTTGGTGGCGAGTTGCGATCTGGCTTTCGCCGCCGACACCGCGAAGTTCGCCGTATCGGGGATCAACCTCGGCCTGTTCTGCTCCACGCCGGGGGTAGCGCTTGCCCGCGCGATCGGGCGCAAGGCGGCGAGCGAGATGCTACTGACCGGCAAGTTCATCGGCGCGGCCGAGGCGGCTGGGCTGGGCCTGATCAACCGCGCCGTGCCGCCGGCCGAACTCGACACGATGGTGGACGAAGCCGCTGCCTTGATCGCCGCCAAGCCGGCCGACGCGGTCGCGCTCGGCAAGGCGACCCTCCGGCGCCAGGTCGAGGCGCCGCTGGCCGAAGCCTACGCCCTTGCCTCCAGGGCCATGGTCGAAAACCTCAGTTACGACAGCGCGCGGACGGGGATTGACGCGTTTCTCCGACGCTGAGTCACGCCGTCTGGGGTCTCGTCACTGGGGCTGGGGCTCGACTGGCTTCCGATCCGGTTTGTCGGGATTGGGCTTCTTGACGTCATTGTTCGGTGAACGAGGCGGGATCGGCCGGAGGTCGGGTCTTGTCGCGGCCGTCGGTGGCGGCGCGACGGGCCTACGCTCGAGCGGCGGGTTCACCGGCTGCAGCGGTACGATCGGTCTGGCGAAAGTCTCCGGCGGCGCGACGTTCCGATCGCTGGGCGGAACGCGACGCCGTTGTTCCAGCGGCGGGTTCGCCGGCGTCAGGGGCATGATCGGTCTGGCGAAAGTCTCCGGCGTCGCAACATTTCGATCGTTGGGAAGACCGCGACGCCTTTGTTCCAGCGGCGGACTGACCGCCTTCGCCGGAGCCATAGGTGGTCCACTGAAACTCTGAGCCGGCGCGGCCGGTCTCTGTCCGGACGGTCCGTTCATCATTGGCCGCGCGGGCCGGTTCGGGGCGGCCTGGACCGGCTGACGCGCCTGAGCGGTGGGATTTCGGATCTGCGCCGGGGCGACGAAAGCGGCGCCGCCGGCCGTCCTCGGCCGAGGCGGCGCGATGCGCGCGCCGGCGATCACCGGCGGGCGGCTGGATCCCGGGGCCTGAGCCGACACCGCGGCGCGGACGGCCTGGAGCCTGGCTGGCGGCGGGGGCGGCGGCCCCGTCCTGGCGCCCGCGGCGGGGCCGCCGAGGGCCATGGCGCCACCGGCTCTCGCCTGCCGGCTTGGCGGCGGGAGCGCGGCCGACGCCGCCGGCCGTGACTGCGTCAACATCGCCGCCGATACCGGGGCTGTCGCCCGCTGGACCGGGGCGCCGCCGGCGAAGGTCTCCGGACGTACGACGACCGCGGCCCGGGCGTTGCGGTAGCGGGTGAAACCCGCGCCTTCCTCAGGCCCGCCGTTGTCGGTCACCGGCCGACGGACGTTGGCCCGGTTGATCCGTTGGCGATAGTCGAGACTGACCTCATAGGTCGGGCGATATTCCTCGTCGGGGCCGAGCGGAATCCAGCCCACCGACGCCCCTTCGCCGCCGATGAAAGCGACCAGGGCCGGAGCGTAGACCGGTTGTTGGTCCCGCTCACCCGGAATCCATCCCCAGCGACCGTCAACCTGGGTCCAGCGGCCGTAGTGGAAAGGGGCGAAGCCCCAGGACTGGTCGTCGATCCAGGTATAGCCCCAGGGCGCGACATAGGCCCAATGGCCATAGCGGTAGGGCGCCCAGTCGTCCGGCACATTGGCCGGGAACCATACGGTTCCGTAGTCCGGGGTGTCGACGAACTGCCCGGAATTGGCGAGATCGTCATAGCCGGTCAGAGAGGGGGAGAACGCGGCCTGCTGATCCCAGTGTTCACGCGACTCGCGCTCACGCGCCCAGTCGTCGATGGACGCGTCTTGCGCCTCGACGATCTCGGGATCGTAGCCGGCATAGACCAGGGCGGCGGCGCCGGCTTCGACCTCGGCGAATCCTTCCGAACCCGGAGCGCTGGCGTCGCCCTCGAACACCGTCACCTCGACGGGCGGATATGAACCGTCGTCCTGCGGCGCGCCGACATCCAGGCGGTAAGA
>DATCEL010000437.1:0-4292 GCA_036510115.1 Caulobacteraceae bacterium | reverse complement strand
TCAGCGGCCGGTCGGCGATCACCACCCCGGCGGCGTGGGTGGAGGCGTTGCGATACAGCCCTTCGAGCTGAAGGGCGATTTCCAGCACCTGCGCCACCGCCTCGTCGTCGCGGCGGGCCGCCTGCAGGCGCGGTTCCAGATCGATGGCCCGCGCCAGGGTCACCGGATTGGCCGGGTTGTTGGGGATCATCTTGGCCAGCCGGTCGACCTGGCCCAGGGGAAGCTGCATCACCCGGCCCACGTCGCGCAGGACGGCGCGCGCCTGCAGGCTGCCGAAGGTGATGATCTGGGCCACGCGGTCGCGCCCGTAGCGCTCCTGCACATAGGCGATCACCTCCTCCCGCCGCTCCTGGCAGAAGTCGATGTCGAAGTCGGGCATGCTCACCCGCTCGGGATTGAGGAAGCGCTCGAAGAGCAGGCCGAAGCGCAGAGGGTCGATACCCGTGATCAGCAGCGACCACGCCACCACCGAGCCGGCGCCTGAACCCCGCCCGGGACCGACGGGAATATCGTGCGCCACCGCCCATTTCATGAAGTCGGAGACGATCAGGAAATAGCCCGAAAAGCC
Organism: Caulobacteraceae bacterium; assembly: GCA_036510115.1. GTDB lineage: Bacteria > Pseudomonadota > Alphaproteobacteria > Caulobacterales > Caulobacteraceae > Acaudatibacter. The sequence goes on along the minus strand of DATCEL010000437.1, from coordinate 3,724 downwards.
CATGGTCTGGATGACGCCGATTTCCCGCTCCAACCGCTCCCAATAGGGCGCCTCCCCGCCGGCGGGCGGCGCGGTCTTCAGCCGCCGACGAAGGCCCTCGGCCGCCTGCTCCGCCAGTTCCTCGTCCTCTGAACGGCCGCCGATGGTCGGAAACCGCGGCAGGATCGGCTCGCGCTTCTTGACCATGAAGGCGCAGCGGCGGGCGATATCGATGGTGTTGTCGCAGGCCTCCGGCAGGTCGGCGAACAGGGCGCGCATGTCATCGGCGCTCTTGAACCAGTGCTCGGCGGTGACGCAACGGCGCTCTTCCTGGCCGACAAAGGCGCCGTCGGCGATGCAGAGAAGCGCGTCATGCGCCCGCCAGGTCTCCTTGCGGGCGAAATAGACATCGTTGGTGGCCGCCAGCGGAATGTCGTTCTCATAGGCCCACGCGACGAGGCCGGGTTCGGCCGCCGCCTCGCTAACCAAACCGTGGCGCTGCAGTTCGACATAGAAGCGGCCTTCAAACGCGCGATGCATTTCGGCCAGCGCCGCCGCCCCCTCCGCGCCGCGTCCGGCCGCGAACAAGGGATCGACCGGGCCGTCCGGACCGCCCGAAAGCAGAATCAGACCCTCGGCGTGAGCGACGATCCGCTCCCAGGTCACGTGCGGCGCGTCGGCGCTGTCTACCTCCAGGAAGGCCGCCGATGAAAGTTCGCAAAGATTGCGATAGCCGGCTTCGTTCTGGACCAGCAGCGCCACTGTCGGTGTGAGCGCCCAGCGCTCCGGGGGCCCCTCGCCAATGCCGGTTACCGGCAATGAGCAGCCAATGATTGGCTGCACGCCGGCTTCCTTGGTTATCTGGGAGAACTCCAACGCGCCGAACAGATTGGCTCGGTCGGTAAGAGCCACGGCCGGCATGCCGTTCGCAGCCGCCAATGGGGCGATGGCGTCAGCCTTGATCGCCCCCTCGAGCAGGGAATAGGCCGAACGCAAGCGGAGGTGAACGAATCCTTCGAACGCCACCCCTTGCTCCTTCTGCCGACTCAGCCGGCGAACTGCGCCATTTGGCATACCATCCAGACGAAGCCGGCCACCGATACAAGCGCCGGCATCTCACGGGCGAAACGAAACATGGGGACACCTCTTGTGTTTCTGATTTGTTCTATGGTGCATATTCCCGTTTTGTTCCACCTTGTCAAGCTCGCCAGCGCGTCTCCTCGACATTGACTTCGAGACGAAAAGAGGCGAAAAAGTGTGGGAACAATGTCAGTCTGCCGGCGTTAGCCGTTCGCGGCACCAAGGAGAACTGCAAGATGGCAAGTCGGACGCTACTGGCGGGCGCTATCCTGGCCCTGTGTTTTGCTTCGGCGGCGCACGCCAATCTTCTGACCAACGGCAGCTTCGAGAACGGCGCCTTTGTCGACAACACCAGCCAGGACACCGATAATCTGGCACTTGGCTCGACGGCGATGACCGGCTGGACCGTGATTGGCTCGGAGGGCTTGGCGTGGATCGGGCCAAAGAACCCGTTTGGGCTCTCCGCCGAAGACGGCAGTTACTTCCTGGATTTGACCGACTATCAATCAGGTGGGCCGTTCAGCGGCGTTTCCCAGACGATCAACACGACAGCTGGCGATCACTATGTCCTGACTTTTGAACTCGGCAGCTCCACTACGTACGGATTGCCGGATGGGGTGACCGCCAGCGCCGGGTCTACCTCGGGCACGTTCACCAGCACACAGACGACGTCGTCCAATTTCTGGCAGAGCGAAACGCTGGGCTTCACGGCCACGGGGTCCACGACCTTGATCGACATCGTCGGCGCTTCTGGCGCCAATTACATCGGTCTGGACAACGTCAGCGTGGTGCAGACAAGCGGCGTCCCTGAGCCGGCGAGCTGGTCGCTGATGCTGTTCGGCTTCGCCATTCTCGGCGCGGGCCTCCGCTTGCGCCGCCAGGGCCTGGCGAACGCCGCCTCGGCCTAACGCCCGACGCGGCGAACCCCTAACCGGGCTTGCGGAATCTGAACACGAACTGGTCGGTGTGACCGCGGATCGACGAGTCGAACACAATCGCGGTGTGCGGATCGGCCGGATTGCGCAGCGCGTCGCTCGAACCCACGAACTTGAAGCCCGCCGCCTCCACGTCCGCCTTGACGCGCTCCGGATCAATCCGGTGCAGCGTCTGGGTGTCGCTTGTCCCGGACCCGGCCGGGGCCACGTGGTCGATGATGAAGTAGACGCCGCCAGGTTTCAGGGCTGCGTACACGGCCTTGTTGAGCGGCATCATGCTCGTTGGCGCCGGCGCGCCCTTGCTGAGCGGATTGTAGAGATCGTGATAGTTCTGCGCCGTCCAGAACACATCCACCGGGCCGCCGGGCGCATCGAGGTCGAACCCCTTGGTGATCACCACGCTGACGTTGGCATGTTGGGCGGCGAATTCACCGATGGTCTGGGTCAACTTGGCTTCCATGTCGGCTGCCGCGCCGGGCACCATTGCGTAGACATGTCCGGTAGGGCCGACCACGCCGGAGAAAATCCGCGTGAAGTAGCCACCGCCTGGAATGAAATCGATCACCCGGTCGCCGCGTTTGAGACCGGCAAAGGCGATCACCGCGGCGGGCTTTCGCGCCGCGTCGCGGGCGACGTCGGCCTCCGGGCGGCCAGGATCGGCCAAAGCTGCCGCCATACTGGCCCGCGCCAGCGCCGGCACACCACTCAGAACGGTGAACGCCACGGTCGTGGCGGCCGCAATCATTGCCAGTTTGTTCAAGGCTCTTTCTCCCATCGTCTAGTGTCGGAACGGCTTGCGGGATCGGCGCCGCGTTCTAGCCGAGACAAGCGCGGCTGTCTCGCGCGACGCGGAAATTCCGCTTTGCCCTGCCGAGCCCCGTGATCTAGATCGCCGCCGGACCGCACGGTCCCGGTCGCGCGGAGGCGCCATGACCACCGCCGTGGAAACTCAGCCGCCGCGTGGCCGTACCATCTTCGGCCATCCGCGAGGACTCGCGGTCCTGGGCCTGACGGAGCTGTGGGACCGCATCTCCTTTCACGGCATGCAGGCGGTGCTGGTCCTGTTCATGGTCGACCAGCTCCTGCGTCCCGGCCACGTGGAGCATATCGTCGGCTTCGCGCCTTTCCGCGCAGGCCTCGAACGGGTCACCGGTCCCCTCGACCCCCAGGCCCTGGCCTCGCAAATCTTCGGTCTTTACGTGGGGATGGTGGCCGCGACACCCATGCTCGGCGGCTTCCTCGGCGACCGGGTTTTGGGCCGCGCGCGCACCGTGATCCTGGGCGGCCTGCTGATGACGGCCGGCCATTTCTGCATGGCGTTCGACCAGTCGTTTCTCCTGGCTCTGGTCCTGCTGATCCTCGGCGCCGGCTGCTTGCGCGCCAATCTCTCGCCTCAGATCGGCGAACTCTATCCGCCCGACGACCGCCGCCGCGACACCGCCTTCCAGCTTTACGCCAGCATGATCAATCTCGGCGCGTTCATCGCTCCCCTGGCGAGCGGCGCCCTGGCACAGGCGTGGGGTTGGCACGCCAGCTTCGGATTCGCCGGTTTCGGCATGCTCATCGGCCTGCTGATCTACATCGCCGGACGGCGGGACCTGCCGGCGGCCGACGCCAGGGCGCCGCGGGGGGTCCGGGCGCGACTGGATCCCGCCCAGCGCAAGGTGGTGCTGCTGCTTCTCCTCCTGGTCCCGGTGGCTTCGATGTTCTGGGTCGCCCAGTCGCAGGTG
>DATCEL010000436.1:0-3176 GCA_036510115.1 Caulobacteraceae bacterium | reverse complement strand
GAAGCGGGCGACATCGTCTCGGGCGCGGGCCGAAACTTCCGCCGCGGCGGAAGCCTCCAAAACCTGGAATCCCGGCGCCACGCCGGCCTCCAGCGGAAACCGCCTGAGCAGCTTTTCGCAAAAGGCGTGGATGGTCTGAATCTTCAGACCGCCGGGCGTCTCCAGGGCGCGGGCGAACAGGGCCCGGGCTTGTTCGAGATCGCGGCCATCCTCGTCGATTTCAGCCAGGGCCTGGGTGAGCTTGACGTCCGGCATCACCGCCCACGCGCCGAGCTGCTTGAACAGACGCCGCTGCATCTCCGCCGCCGCGGCCTTGGTGAAGGTGACGCACAATATGGCCTCGGGCGGCGCGCCGGTCAGCAGGAGCCGCGCCACGCGGGTCACCAGGGTCGAGGTCTTGCCCGAACCGGCGTTGGCGGCGACGAACACCGAGGCGCGCGGATCGGAGGCCTCGACCTGGGCCCCGCGCCCACCCTTCTCCTGCCTCGCGTTCACTCGGCGCCCTCCGCGTCGCCGACGACCGCCCATTCCCACAGGCGCGCCAGTTGGTCGAAGTCGCCGGGGTCGGCGATGAACTGCGCGGCAGCCCGCGAGACATAGGGCGTCGCTGGATCGTCGAACCTGGCCACGCGCCGTTTGAGGCCCTCCAGAGCGGCGGCGGCCAAAGCCGCGGCGTCGCCGGCGTCGCGCCACTGCTCTTCCCCGGGCGTGCGCCCGCCGGTCACCCGCACATAGAGCAGTTCTCCCGGCGTCGCCGGACCGATATCGGAGAACCCGCCGGCCGCCAGTATGGCCGCGGTCAGGCTGAGTTGGGGAGACAGACCGGCGTCGACCTGTTTCTGGGTTGGGGTTCTTCCGGTCTTGAAATCAAGGATATCGGCCACCTTGCCGCGGGCCTCGATCCGGTCGGCGCGGGCGGTGAGCGCGAACGCTCCGGCGGGGGCGTCCCATTGCATCCGGCCGCTCCGCTCGACCAGAAGACGCGCGCCCGGGCGTCGCCGACGCTCGAATTCGAGCACCCAGGGCGCGACATTTCTTGCCAGGGCGGCCTCTCGCACCATGCGCGCGCCAGGCATGCCGGCCACTTCCAGAGCGTCCCAGATCAAGGCTTGGAAGATTTGCTCGCCGTCCTGGGGCAGGTCACCGGGGTGGTCCAGGGCGAAACGCTCGAAGGCGCGGTGGATCGCCGTTCCGCGCGCCATGGCGTCCATACGGGCGTCTGGCGGATCGAGGCGTTTGAGACCCAGAATGCGGCGTGCGTAGATGGCGTAGGGATCGCGCACCCAGGTCTCGACGGCGGTGACGGGCAGCTCGCGCGGGCGAGCCGACACCGGCGGTGCGGGTCTCGGTCTTTGCGCGGTTCTGAGGCTCGGCGGGGGATCGGCGAGGGGCGCATCGAGGGCGCGCGCCCAGGCGAGCACCTCCGGCCTGCCGAACGGTTCGAGGCCGGCGCCGGCGATCAGGGTGCGCAACCGCCAGAGCCAGCGTGACTGCACGGTGGGCGAGCCTCCGCGCCGCTGTGTGTGCAGCAGCACGACCTCAGGAGCGCACGCGGCCTGAGCGAAATCGTGGGCCGCCAGACCGATCCGCCGCTCCGGCGGCGGCAGGCCGATGCGTGCGCGCATGGGCCGGGACAGGAACGGATCGATGGGCGCCGCCGCCGGCCACACGCCCTCCTCGAGCCCGGCCAGTATGACCAGGTCCGCCTGGATAAGTCGGGCTTCGAGAACCCCCAGGATGCGCAGCCGCGGATGGCTGGCGCCGCCGGGACGGGTGATTTCCCTCGCCAGCAGTCCTTCCAGAAGTTCGGCGAAACCGGACCGCGTCACCGGCGGCAAAGCCTCGCTTTCGCTGATCAGGCGGGAGAGCACTTCGGCGACGCCGGCGCCGCCCTGACCCGTCCAGAATTCGCTGCCACCGCCGCGTGGTCCGGCCGCCAGGCTTTCCACCGCTTGGGCGACCGCTTTCGCCGCGTCGGCCGCGGTCGTCGTGTCATCGGCGAAAAGGTCCATGGCGGGCCGCAGAACCTGGCGCAACCGCTGGGCGAGATCGATCGCGGCCTCGGTTCGCCCGCTCGGATCCGCCAGGCGCCGCTCCAGCGCCGCCCAGTCGCGCGGTCGCGGCCCCCGCAGGCCGCGACGCTCCAGCGTCTCGCGGGCGGCCGCGAGCGCTTCGGCTGGCAGGCCGAGCCGGGTCGCCGGGTGCTTGACCAGGGCCAGCAAGACAATCGGATCGACCGGATCGACCATGGCCCGGGCCACGAGCCCCGCGAGGATGGCTTGCGAGCTGAGCGCCAGAGACTGGCCGACCGAAGAATCGGCGGTGACGTTCCAGCGCGTCAGTCGCGCTTCGACTCGGCGGGCCAGCCCCGCGTCCGGCGTCACCAAGGCGGCCGTGCGACCCGGAACCTCGAGCGCCTCGCGCAACATCAACGCCGCCGCCGAAGCCGCCTCCTCCTCGCCATGGGCGTTGACCAGGGAGAGGCCCGCCAGGCCGGTGCGGATGGCGCCCGGCGCTTCGCGCTCGAGTTCAGCGATCACCGCGAGCCAGTCGGCGGTCAGCTCGGCCGGACGCAGAGCCTCGTTGATCACCCGCAATCGCCACCGCGAGGCGTCGATGGTTTCCTCGGAGCCCTGCCAGCGCCTGACGTCGGCCCGCGCCACCCCGGCGCGGCGCAGAAGCCGCCTCAGACTCCCCTGAGGATGCTGGTCTTCCGCCGCCTCCCACGCGGCCTCGGCCAGGGAAAAATCCAGACCCGGCAGGACGACCAGACCGCGCGGCGCGGCGGCGATGGTCGCCAGCAAATCCGCGGTAGCCTTGGTCGAACCGGTGGAACCGGCGGCGATGAGCACCTGGGCCGGCGGGGCTTCGCGCCACAGCGCCGCCAGGCGGCGAAGCAAGGCGACACGGCGGGTGGCGACGTCCATCAATCCCAGTTCGGCCAGGCGGCGTGGCCAGGCGGTCAGAGCGACATCGAGGAAATCGGCCGACTTTCGCCAGTGCTCGGCGAATTCCCCCTCGACCACGGTGGCGAGGTCGATATCGGCGTCGGCCTCTTCGATCTGAAGTCCATCGAGGAACGCCGCCAGAGCGTCGGCGAGGCCGAGGGCGCCGGCCGCATCCAGCGTGCGTTCCAGCAGATGCTCGTGGGCGACCACCAGGCCGGCCAGTTCGAA
>DATCEL010000435.1:0-5344 GCA_036510115.1 Caulobacteraceae bacterium | reverse complement strand
GCGTACCAGGCCATGTGCTCGCTTCCGGTCGCGACATTGTCGCCGCGCAGGGCTGAAAGCGGAATGGCGGTGATCTCGGAGAGCCCGATCCGTTCGGCGAAGGCGCTATAGTCGGCGACGATCCGATCGAAAACCGCCTGGTCGTGGCCGACGAGGTCCATCTTGTTTACCGCCAGCACCACCTGGCGAATGCCGATCAGGCTGACGAGAAAGCTGTGGCGGCGGGTCTGGGTGAGCACCCCCTTGCGCGCGTCGATGAGGATGACGGCGAGATCGGCGGTCGAGGCGCCGGTGACCATGTTGCGGGTGTACTGCTCGTGGCCCGGCGTATCGGCGACGATGAACTTGCGCTTGTCGGTGGCGAAGAAACGGTAGGCGACGTCGATGGTGATGCCCTGCTCGCGTTCGGCCGAGAGGCCATCGACCAGCAGGGCGAAATCGATATCGCCGCTCTGCGTGCCGACGCGTTTGGAATCCGCCTCCAGCGCCGCGAGCTGGTCTTCGAAGATCATCTTCGAATCGTAGAGCAGCCGGCCGATCAGGGTCGACTTGCCGTCATCCACCGAACCGCAGGTGATGAAGCGCAGGAGCGACTTGCGCTGGTGGGCGTCGAGATAGGCTTCGATGTCGGCGATCTCGGTGACGGCCATCAGAAATAGCCTTCGCGCTTCTTCTTCTCCATCGACGCGGATTGGTCGTGGTCGATCACCCGCCCCTGGCGCTCGGAGGTCGTGGCGAGCAGCATTTCGCGGATGATCGCCGGCAGGGTGTCGGCCTCGCTTTCCACCGCCCCGGTCAGCGGATAGCAGCCGAGGGTGCGGAAGCGCACCTTACGCATCGTCGGCGTCTCGCCGGGCTTCAGACGCATGCGCGCGTCGTCGACCATAATCAGGGCCCCGTCGCGCTCCACCACCGGCCGCTCGGCGGCGAGATAGAGCGGCACGATCGGGATCGCCTCCGCGTAAATGTATTGCCAGATGTCGAGCTCGGTCCAGTTGGACAGCGGGAAGACGCGCAGGGTTTCGCCCTTGGCGTGGCGGGTGTTGTAGAGCTTCCAAAGCTCCGGCCGCTGGTTCTTCGGATCCCAGCCATGAGACGCCGAACGGATCGAAACCACGCGTTCCTTGGCTCGGCTCTTCTCCTCGTCCCGCCGCGCCCCCCCAAAAGCGGCGTCGAAGCCGTGCTCGTCCAAGGCCTGTTTGAGACCCTCGGTCTTCCACATGTCCGTATGCAGTGAGCCGTGGTCGAACGGATTGATCCCCTTGGCCAAGGCTTCGGGGTTCTGGTGGACGATGAGCTCGAAGCCATGCTCGGCGGCCATGCGCTCCCGCATTTCGTACATCGCCTTGAACTTCCACGTCGTATCGACGTGCAAGAGCGGGAAGGGCGGCTTCGACGAATAGAACGCCTTCGCCGCCAGGTGCAGCATGACGGCCGAATCCTTGCCCACCGAATAGAGCATCACCGGCTTTTCGCACTCGGCCACGATCTCACGCAGGATGTGGACGCTCTCGGCTTCCAGGCGCTCGAGATGGGTGAGCATGGCGGGCGTATCCCAGGCGCGAGGAGGCGCGAAAGCCGGCATGAGGTCGAGCGAAGCCAAGGTCAAGGAGCCTCCCGCGTCAATCGCGTCTTAGCCGGCGCGAAACTCGCGACCGGCCGGGGGCCCAGACGCGGTCACTTAGGGAACCAGGCCCGCGCGCGCAAGACAATCACTTGACGGCGCTGGCCGCGAAGACGAGCACGGCGACGACATGCAATCGATGGAGCCCCGACGATGATCAGAGACCTGTTCACCCTCAAGGGCCGCGTGGCCCTGGTCACCGGCGGCTCGCGCGGCATCGGCAAGATGATCGCCGAAGGGTTCCTGATGCAGGGGGCGAAAGTTTACATCTCCTCACGCAAGGCCGCCCAGTGCGACGCGGCGGCCGAAGCGCTCGGCGCTGGCGGCGGCGATTGCGTTTCCCTGCCTCAGGACCTTTCGACGGTCGATGGCTGCAAGGCCCTGGCCGAACGGCTTGCGGCGCTGGAGCCCAAACTCGACATCCTGGTCAACAACGCCGGCGCGGCCTGGGGCGCGGACTTCGACGCCTTCCCCGAGAGCGGCTGGGACAAGGTGCTCGACCTCAACCTCAAGTCGCCGTTCTTTCTCACCCAGGCCCTGCACGGCGCGCTGAAGGCGGCGGCGAGCCACGAGCGGCCGGCGAAGGTGATCAACATCGCCTCCATCGACGGCATCCGCCTCAATCCTCAGGAGACCTATTCCTACCACGCCTCAAAATCCGGCCTGATCTATCTGACCCGGCGGATGGCCGCGCGCCTGATCCAGGACAACATCGTCATGAGCTGCATCGCGCCAGGAGCCTTCGCCTCAGAGATGAACCGCGACGCCCGCGATCACGGCGAGGCCGTGGCCAGGCGCATTCCTTCCCGCCGGATCGGGACCGACGAAGACATGGCCGCGACGGCGATCTACCTCGCCTCGCGCGCCGGCGACTACGTGGTCGGCGCGACCATCCCGGTCGATGGGGGCGTAGCCTTGGCCGATTTGCCGTTCGGGCTCTGAACCTGGGCGCCATAGGCGCGCAGGAAAGCGTCGACCGCCTTAGCCGCGTGCGCCTTGAGGCTCTTCGGCCGCCTATCGACCTCGGCGCCGATGAGCGCGCGATTGACCAGATCGGCCTCGAGCATGCCGCGCAGATGCATAGCGGTCGTCCATGGGTCCTCCGGCGAGAGCCGGCCAGCCGCCATCTCGCCTTCCAGGAAGCTCGCCATCCGCGACCACAGAACCCGCGCGCCATGATCGAACAGCGCCTGACCCAAGCCCGAGCGCGGCCCCTCGGCGATGGAGTTGCGGCGCACCGACAGGGATTCTTCCGAGAGGCTCAGCTCCAGCAGACCCACGCCGAAGCGGCAAAGAGTGCGACGCAGATCGTCGGACGGCTTCAAGGTGTCGAACACGTCGCGGGCGTGCTCCATCACCGCGTCGAGCATCAGGGCTACGAACAGAGCTTCCTTGGAATCGAAGTAGCGATAGAGCGTGGCTTTGGAGCCGCCGGCGCGTTCGCAGACGGCGCTCATGCTGGCGCCCGCGAAGCCGTGCTCGCGAAACACATCGGAGGCGGCGGCCATGATGGCGCGGCGCTTGGCGTCGGTCTTGACCCGCATCTCCACTCCCAAAACGAAACCGCATGGTACTCTTTTCGCTTGACACTGACCAGGAGAATTAATTATCCGGGGAGCCATCTCGCCCATCCGCCGTCCGTCTCGCGCGGTTCGTTGCTTACAGAAGAGAGAGCGCAGGTCGCGTGAGCCAGATCGACGAAGATGCCGTCGGCGCCGAACCCAGGCGCGGCGCCCTGGCCAGGTGGCGCTGGCCGCTGATGATCGGCGGCCCGGTCGTCGTGCTCGCCGTCGTCGCCTGGTTCATCCTCACCGGCGGCAAGTCCGAGAGTACCGATGATGCCTACGTCAACGTCTCTAAGGCGCCGATCAGCGCCGCCATTGCCGGGCGGGTGATCGAGGTCGATGTCGCCGAGAACCAGCACGTCAAGGCCGGCCAGGTGCTATTCAAGCTCGATTCAGCCGACGAGCAGGCGGCGCAGGCCAAGGCCGAAGCGTCGGTGGCCGCCGCCAAGCTGCAGGTCATTGGCCTGCGCGCGGCCTATGACAGCCAGAAGCTGCAGCTCGCCCAGGCCTTAAAGACCGAGGCGTTCGCGACGCGCGAGGCGGCGCGTCAAGCGGCGCTGCTTTCCGCCGGCGTGGTTTCGGCCCAACAGGCGGCCGAGGCGCGGCACACCGCCGATCTCGCCGACTCCCAGGTCACCATCGCCCGGCAACAGGTGGCGACCGCGCTCGCCGACCTCGGCTCTGGGGCCGCCGATCCGGCCGGCTATCCCGCGGTCATGCAGGCCAACGCCGCGCGCCAGTCGACCGCCGTCGACCTCTCCCACACCGTCGTCTATGCGCCGCAAGACGGCATCGTCACCCGGGTCGATCAACTCCAGGTCGGGGCCTATGTGAATGCCTCCCAGACCCTGTTCTTCCTGCTGTCTGGAGCGCCATGGGTGGACGCCAATTTCAAGGAAGGGCAGCTTCGCTATATGCGCGTCGGCGAGCCGGCGACGATCGAGGTGGACGCCCTTGGCGGCGCCAAATTCAAGGCTCACGTGGCCAGCTTCAGCCCCGGATCGGGTTCAGCCTTCTCGGCCCTGCCGGCCCAGAACGCCACCGGCAACTGGGTCAAGGTCGCCCAGCGCCTGCCGGTGCGCATCGCATTCGACAAGGCCCCACCCGAAGCGGCCGGCCGCGCCGGTCTCTCGGCTAAGGTCGCCGTCGATATCCGCTCGGGGAAGCGGGAGTCGTCGCGGCCACAGAACTGACGGTCATGACCGCCGCCTCGGACATCGCCAATCGCATTCCGATCACTATCGCCCTGATGCTGGCGACGGTGATGAATTCGCTCGATACCACCATCGCCAATGTCGCCCTGCCGCACATTCAGGGCAGCGTCGGCGCTTCGCCCGACCAGATCGCCTGGGTGCTCACCTCCTACCTCATCGCCACGGCGATCATGACCCCGCTATCTGGCTGGCTGTCGGTAAAGCTCGGCCGAAAGCTGTTGTTCGCCATCTCGATCGCCGGCTTCACCGCCGCTTCGATGCTGTGCGGAATCGCCAACAGCCTGGGCGAGCTCGTTATCTTCCGCCTGCTCCAGGGCCTGTTCGGCGCCTCGCTGGTTCCACTCAGCCAGGCGGTGATTCTCGATCTTTATCCGCCCTCCAAGCTCGGTCAGGTGATGGCCATCTGGGGGGCGGGGGCTCTGCTCGGCCCGATCTTCGGTCCCGCCCTGGGCGGCTGGCTGACCGACAGCCTCTCCTGGCGTTGGGTGTTCTACATCAATCTGCCGATTGGCATTCTGGCCCTGACCGGCGTCTTGATGTTCATGTCGCCGAGGGGAGGGGGGAAGGCCAAGCCCTTCGACTTCCTCGGCTACGGCTCGATCGCCGTCTTCGTCGGCGCCTTCCAGCTCATCCTCGACCGGGGCCCCAGCCAGGACTGGTTCTCATCGACCGAAATCTGGACCTACGCCGTCGTCGCCGCCATCGCCTTGTACGTCTTCCTCGTCCAGACGGTCACGGCGCGCAATCCATTCTTCGACCGCGCGCTGGCGCGGGACAGCAATTTCGTCTCCTGCACGACCTTCGGGTTTTTCGTCGGCATATTGCTGTTTTCGACCATGGCCCTGCTGCCGGTGATGATGCAGCAGTTCATGGGCTACACCGCGCTTGAGAGCGGCCTGGCCACCATGCCCAGGGGGGTCGGCTCCTTCGCCGCGATGTTC
>DATCEL010000434.1:0-2125 GCA_036510115.1 Caulobacteraceae bacterium | reverse complement strand
AACAGAAGCGCGACATCGGCGTGCTCGAAGTTGAAGCGCGAGTATTCCTGCTCGGCCTGCAGGAACACCTCGCCGTATGAAACCTTGTTGTCGCCGGCGCCGCCGTTGAAGTTGAGGTCATAGACGTTCTCGACGCCCTGCACATACATGGCCAGCCGCTCCAGCCCATAGGTGAGCTCGCCCGCCACCGGGTCCACGTCCAGCCCGCCGACCTGCTGGAAATAGGTGTACTGGCTGATCTCCATGCCGTCACACCACACTTCCCAGCCCAGACCCCACGCGCCCACCGTGGGGTTTTCCCAGTCGTCCTCGACAAATCGGATGTCATGCAGGGTTGAGTCGATGCCCACCGCCTTCAGGGAAGCCAGATAGAGGTCCTGCATGTCGGCGGGGTTGGGCTTGAGAATGACCTGGTACTGGTGGAACTGGCGCAGGCGGTTGGGATTTTCTCCGTATCGCCCATCCGATGGGCGCCGCGACGGCTGGACATAGGCGGCCCGCCAGGGTGTCGGGCCCAGGGCGCGCAAGACGGTGGCCGGATGCAGGGTGCCGGCCCCCACCTCGAGGTCATAGGGCTGCAGAATCACACACCCCCGCGCACTCCAGAACGCGTGGAGCGTGAGGGTAATATCCTGAAAAGACAATGGTCTGGACGTGATCATTGGGATCGGGAAACGGCGGATCGCGGGCGAAAAAAAGTCGGCGGACCTTAAGGCCCGCCGACCCTCGCTTCAAGCAACCGCAAGGACCTTGTTAGCCGCCTGGCGCGGCCGGCGCCGTCCGCGCGGCGGTCGCCGACGCGGCGGGCAGGGTGACATCGGGGGGAACCAGCACCTTGTTCACCACCTGGATGTACCCGTTGGTGGCGTGGATGTCGGCCTGGGTGATATCGGCGTCGTTGACCTTCAGCACCGGCCCGCTGCCATCGACCACCAGCTGGCTGTTTTCCACCGATTGCACGGGCCCCTTGGCGCCCTTGATCTTGCTGGAATCCAGGTTGAGGTGGACCAGATGATAGATCAGCACCTTCTGCAAAATGGGGGCGTTCTTCGGCATCAGAAGTTCGGCGAGCTGGCCGGCCGGCAGCGCCTGGAAAGCCGCGTCGGTGGGCGCGAACAGGGTCAGATCCGGCGTCGATTTGAGCGTCGCGGTCAGATTGGCCGCGTCGAGCGCCTTGAGCAGAATGCTGAACTGGCCCGAACCCTGCAGGGTCGAGATCATATTGCCATTGGCCACGACGCGAGGAGAGGCCGCCATCGCCGGCGTGGCCGGGGCGGACGGCGCCGCCGGCGCGGTCTGGGCGAGGGCCGCCAGCGGGCAACCGATCAGGCTCACCGCCGCGGCGGTGATGAACAGGCGTGAAAAAACCATTGAATTCCTCTGTAGGGAAGCCCCCCGGGGCGACTCGGCGTCACCCTAAACAGGCTGCGGCGCGTTTCGTCAATTGCCGGCGGGCGGCGTCTTTTTCCCAGCGTTCGACATCGGGCGCCCGTACTTCGCGCGATTGGCCGGCGTGTCGGGCACCGGACCATTGGTCACCAGGCTGTTATCGCCCCCTTTGAGCGCCTGAATCTGGCCAGGCGGCGCCTGGGCGGCGTCGACCACGACCCCGTCCGTGTTGACGCCCGCGGTCTGGGCGGACGACGTATTGGGCATACCGGCGTTGGGCGCGGTCATCGGGGTCAAGGTATCGGCGCCAGGGCCCGACATGGGGGTCTGGGCCTGGCCGAACGCCAAAGCGGGAAGAGCCAGGATGGCGACCGCCGCGGCGGCGCCGAGGATTGGGGCGGAAGACATGGAAAACTCCTCACGAATCTGCGGGCCGGCGGTTGTGCCGGCGTCCAGTCACTACGCGCGAGGACCGTGGCGGTTGCCTGCGATCACGGTTTCGTGAAGCCTAACGAACGCCGTTCATTCTCAATTCGCGACTGGCGATCCGGCCGAGCCGAGCCTCGACGGACGCACCCACCAGGTCGGATGCGCCGTCGCCGTCCGCCCGGCCAGCCGCCGCGCCGCCGCGCGATCGGCGCAGATCGAAAAGCATGTCGCCCCGGAGCCGGACATGCGCGCGATCAGCGTTTCGGGCTGGGCGCGCAGGGCGCTCAAGACCTCGCCGATGAGCGGC
>DATCEL010000433.1:0-2341 GCA_036510115.1 Caulobacteraceae bacterium | reverse complement strand
AGAAGCCGTGGATCATGCCGTCGCCGCCGAACCAGTGATAGTCGCCGGGCGGGGTGAACTGCGGGTTTGGTCCGTTGCGATAAAGCGCTCCGGCGAGGCCGGCTGGGAACGCGCCGGCGACCTTCAGCTCGACATCCAACTCGTCGCGCACGGGTGCGTAGTTGCCGACGAGATAGGGATTGATGCTCTGCGAACCGTCCATGGCGTCCTCCGAGATCGGCGCTAATAATTACGTTGTAAATTTATCGCGTAAGATTTAGAACCCGTCAAGAGATTTCTTTCGGTCGGAGGCCCGCGCGTTTGCCCAAAAACCTGACCGACCAGGACGTGGCCGACTTCCGGGATCGATTGTGCGATGTCGCCGAGCCCCTGTTTGCCGAGCACGGGGCCGAGGCGGTGACCATCCGCCAACTCGCCGGCGCGCTCGGCGTCAGCGCCATGACCCCCTATCGTTATTTCACCGACAAGGACGCCATCCTCGCCGCCGTCCGCGCCCGGGCGTTCGACCGGCACGCCCAGGCCCTGGAAGACGCCCGCGCCGCCCCGGCCAAGGGCGCCCCCGAACGCGCCAACGCCATCGGCGCGGCCTATGTCCGCTTCGCCCTGGAAAATCCCGAGGCCTACAAGCTGATGTTCGATATCCGCCAGCCGAACGCGGAGGCCTATCCCGACCTGATGCGGGCGATGGCGCGTTCGCGGGCGACGATGACCGCCCATCTCCAAGATCTCGCCGCCGCCGGTCTCTTCGACGGCGATCCGGGCTACGTCGGCCACCTCTACTGGGCGGCGCTGCACGGGCCGATCATGCTGCATCTCTCCGGCATGCTCGAAGCGCCCATCGACGCCGGTGCCCTCATCGCCGGCCTGACCTCGGCGATCGCCCGCGCGCATGTCATCACCTCCCCCTCGAGGGAGAGGTCGAGAGCAGCGCCATCCGCCCCGGGTGAGTGGTTCGGGCGTGGTCAGACGAGGCGCTGACGCGACTGTCACGACCGTTTTCGAATTCAAGCGCCGGGCGCCAGAATCCCTCACCCGGACGCGCCGTTCCGGCGCGTCTCGACCTCTCCCTCCAGGGAGAGGTGCATAGTAAAGGGTGAGATAGGGATAGAAGAGGCATCGCCATGGCGCAGATCAAACCGTTCAAAGTCGAGTGGGAGGAAGACGCAGTCGGCGAAGTGCTGCGGCGGGTGCGCGACTACCCGTGGCCGCCGGCGCCGGAGGTTGCCGACGGCTGGGCCTATGGCTGCGACGCCGACTTCCTGAGGGGCCTCTGCGCCTATTGGCTTGACGGCTATGACTGGCGCGGCGGCGTCCACGACCTCAATCGCTTCCCCCAGTTCACCGCCCGGGTCGAGGACTTCGATCTGCATTTCGTCCATGTCGTCGGCGAGGCGGAAGGCAAGCGACCGCTGCTTCTCAGTCACGGCTGGCCTGGCAGCCATTATGAGTTCTGGGCCGGGGTCGAGAAGCTCGCCTGGCCCTCGCGCCATGGCGGCGAGGCGGCCGACGCCTTCGACCTCATCATTCCATCCCTGCCCGGCTTCGGCTTTTCCTCCAAGCCCGCGCGGCCGTTCGGACAGCGGGCCACCGCGCGGCTGTTCAACACCCTGATGACGCAGGTGCTGGGCTATGACACCTATCTCGCCCAGGGCGGCGACTGGGGATCGCTGGTCACGTCCTGGCTCGGCTTCGATCATCCCCGGCACGTCAGGGCCATTCATCTCAACATGCTGGGCTTCCGCCCGGCGGGTGGCCCTCAGACACCCGAGGAGACGGCGTGGATGACCCGTGGCGGCGCGGCCATGGACATGCTGGGCGCCTACTTCCGTCTCCAGGTCTCCAAGCCGCAGTCGGTGGCCTGGCTCGGAGCTGGCGCCCCGGTGGGCCAGGCGGCGTGGATCGTCGAACGCTTCTACGATTGGAGCGACCGGCGCGAGAAGCCGTTCGAGCAGGTGTTCACCCGCGATCAACTGCTCACCAACGTGATGATCTATGTAATGACCGGAAGCTTCACCACCGGCGCCTGGTATTACCGCGCGCTGATCGAGGAAGGCGCCTTGCCGCTGCCTGACAACCAGCGCTGCGAGACGCCGACGGCCTTCGCCAACTTCCCCGGCGAGGCGCTCTACGCCGCCCCGCCGCGAAGCTATGCCGACCGGGCCTACAACATCACCCGCTGGACCGAGATGCCGCGCGGCGGCCACTTCGCGGCCATGGAGGAGCCGGACCTGTTCGTCGCCGACGTCCGCGCCTGGGCCAGAGACCATCGCCGCTGATGCTCCGCCACGATTTCGTCTCCGACAATACCGCCGGGGCCATGCCGGAAGTCATGGCGGCGCTC
>DATCEL010000432.1:0-16640 GCA_036510115.1 Caulobacteraceae bacterium | reverse complement strand
TCCTCTGCCGGACGATGTGGCCATTCAGCAGGCCGCGCTCGCCTATGCGTCGGATATGTCGCTGCTATCCACGGCCATGCGACCGCACGCCATCAACTGGCGGACGCCCGGCTTCCAGAGCGCGAGTCTCGACCACGCGATCTGGTTTCACCGCCGTTCGAACTTCAACGACTGGCACCTCTATGCCCAGAAGAGCCCCTCCGCGTCCGGTTCGCGCGGATTCAACCTCGGGCAGATTTTCAACGCCGATGGTCGCCTGATCGCCTCCACCGCCCAGGAAGGCCTGATCCGCCTCCATCCGGCTAAGTAATTTCCGGCGCGAGCGCGGCCATAGTCGTCCCGATTTCCTCATGCAGGACGAGATCGGCGAAAGGATCGTGTTCGGTCGCCTCGCGGTTGACGATGGCCAGGCGCGCGCCGTGTTCCTTGGCCAGCAACGGGAAGCCCGCCGCCGGATAGACCACGAGGGACGATCCCAGCACCAGGAAGAGGTCGCACTCGCGGCTCGCCGCCTCCGCCCGCGCCATGGCTTCCTCGGGCATGGCCTGGCCAAAGGAGATGGTCGCGGTCTTCACGATTCCCCCGCAGACGCGGCAGGCCGGGATTTCACCGCGCTCGAGAAACGCACTTTTGAGGTCCGCCAGCTCGTGCCGCAAGCCGCATTCAAGGCATTTTGCATAGCTGGCGTTGCCGTGCAGTTCGACGATCCGGTCGTCAGGCACGCCGGACGCTTGGTGCAGGTTGTCGACGTTCTGGGTCACGACCAGGTTCACCTTGCCCAATCGAACGAACTCGGCCACCGCAAAATGCCCGGCGTTTGGCTTGGCCCCAACCCAGCCGGCAACCCCGCTGAAGGCGCGGGTCCAGGCCTCTCGCCGGCGTTCTTCGCTGGAGATGAACTCCTGAAAATAGATCGGCTTCATCCGGCTCCAGACGCAGCCTGGACTGCGAAAGTCCGGGATGCCGGATTCGGTCGATATCCCGGCGCCGGTGAAGACGACGACCCGGGTTGCTTCATCCATCAACCGGGCCAGGTCAGCGGCCCCGCTCACGAAGGCGCGCCGACTTTCGCCAGACGACCGGACAGATAGAGTCCCACGACAAGCCCGGCGAAGGGGATCAGGGCCAAAAGATCAGCCCACGGTCCGTTGAAGAACGGATTGTTCGCGGTCATGAAGTCGCCTACCGCGCGATTGAATCCGGTCATCGCGCCCGCCATGAAGGCGATGCCGATGCCGGCGATAGCCCCGCCGGCGATATAGCCCGAGGCGACCAGGACGCCCGGGCTCTTGTCGGTCTCTGCCAGCAGTTCGGTTTCACTCAACCGTCTGTGAGCGAGGCGCGACTTCAGGCTCCGGTCCACAAGCGCGCGCACCATGCCGCCGATGAGGATCGGCGTTGACGACGACAAGGGCAGATAGACACCGACCGCGAAGGCGAGGGAGGTGACACCGCACATTTCCAGCACGATGGAGATCATCCCGCCCAAGATGACCAGGGTCCAGGGAAGTTGGCGGTTCAGTATGCCCTTGATGATGTAGCTCATCAGCGTCGCCTTGGGCGCGGCGAACTTGCTGACCGTGGTCCCATCGGGGCGCATTCGATGGGTTCCGTTGACGCCCGGATCGACAAGGTAGCGTGGCGCGCCCGACGCATCGACAAGGTAGCGGCCAGGTTCGCCGCCGGCCGTGTCGAGCTTTTGCCAGACACGATAAGGCGTCTTGTCGGAGGTCGCCTGCGGTCCCTTGATCCGTTCGCTGGGAAGCGTGGCCATGACGCTCGCCGGCACGCGCCAGCTCGGTGCCGGTATGGTCGCGTTCTTGCCGCCAGCAGGCAGCGGCGCCCCGACCGACGCTACCGGCACATAGACGGTGGAGGCGTCGTTGAGCGCGAGCAGGATCGGCCCGAGCGCCAAGGCGGAGGCCAAGGCGCCGCAGAGGATCGCGATCTGTTGCGCCCGGGGCGTCGAGCCGATCAGATAGCCCGTCTTGAGGTCCTGGGATGTGGCCCCGCCGTTTGCCGCGGCGATGCAGACGATGCCGCCGACTGAGAGCGCGGTGACGTAGTAGGTCGGGCCCGTCCAGCCGAGAGCGAGGAAGATCAGACAGGTGAGGAGCAGCGTCGCCACCGTCATCCCGGAGATGGGGTTGGACGACGAGCCGATCTGGCCGGTCAGGCGCGACGAGACAGTGACGAACAGGAAGCCGAAGACAACAATGAGCACCGCGCCGACGACGTTCATCCGCAGGCTGTGGAAGATGAGGATCGCGGCGACGAGCGCCACGAGGCCCAAGGCGACAAATCTCGGCGGGAGATCCTGGTCGGTGCGGGGTATCGCCGCCTGGATCCGCTCCCCGCGTCTGGCGCGCCATGCGGAGAGGCCGCCGGCGACTCCGCGCCAGATCATCGGCAAGGATCGGGCCAGACTGATGATGCCGCCGGTCGCGACGGCGCCGGCCCCGATATAGAGCACATAGGCGCCGCGGATATCGTCTGGCCCCATCTGACTGATCGACGTGGTTCCAGGCGAGATCACCGACTGGGCGGCCGAGCCGAAGAAGTGGATTGCGGGGATAAGGACGAGGTAGGCCAAGACGCCGCCGGCCGCCATGGTGGCCGCGATCTTCGGTCCGATGATGTAGCCGACGCCCAACAGTTCGGGTGAAATTTCCGCCGACAGCGATCCGGCGGCGAAGGGCGCTCCGAAGACCGTCTCCGGTATGTCCTTCCACAAACGGAAGGCCTCCATGGCCAGCTTGTAGACAACACCGACACCGAAGCCGGTGAAGATCGCCGTCGCGCCCGAACGCGTTTCCTCAAGGCTGGTGGAGACGTCACCCGCTTCGCGCCCTAGCGCCCGCTCTTCCGCGGTCGCGCCGGCTTTGAGCACCTCGGCGCACGCCGTGCCTTCCGGATATTTGAGCAACCCGTGCTCCTGGACGATCAGCGCCCGGCGCAAGGGAATCATCATCAGAATTCCGAGAACGCTGCCGAGCACGGCGACCAGCATCACGCGGCCGACCTCGAGGTCGAAGCCGAGGATCATGATCGCCGGCATGGTGACGCCGACACCAAAGGCGATGGACTCGCCGGCCGAACCCGCGGTTTGGACGATGTTGTGCTCGAGTATCGTGGCCGAGCGTAGACCAATGCGACCCAGGATTCGGAACAGGGTGAGGGAAATGACCGCCACGGGGATCGAGGCGCTCACCGTCAGGCCGACCTTCAGCACCAGATAGAGTGAGGAGGCGCCGAAAATTACGCCGAGCAAAACGCCGACGATGAGCGGAGTCAGGCTGAGTTCGCGCAGGCGAGCGCTGGCCGGGATGAGAGGGCGGAATCTCGTCGTCGGCGCGCCCGCCGGCTGGTCGACTGCGCTCACTTAGCCCTCACCGCCTTGGCTTTCGGCGGCAATTGAGCACAGGGGCGGCGGCTCCGCCAGGGCGGTCAGAGCGCGACGATGGGCTCGGCGCGCCATGCCGCCGGGAACAAGGTCTTGAGTTGACCGAGCTTCGGCATGTCGTAGATGGCGATGTAGGGATGGGTTGGGTGACGGACGAGGAAGTCCTGGTGATAGGTCTCGGCGCGGAAAAAGCCGCCATCCGGATCCACGCGGGTGGCGATTGGCTTGGCGAAGACCCTGGCCGCGTTCAGTTGAGCGATATAGCGCTGAGCCGCGACCTTTTGAGCGTCGTCGCGATAGAAGATTTCCGAGCGATATTGCGCGCCCTCGTCTGGGAACTGCCGGTTTACCTGCGTGGGATCGGTGGCCACGGAGAAGAAGATGCGCAGTAACTGCCCATAGGAGATCTGGGTGGGGTCGTATTGAATCTCCACCGACTCGGCGTGGCCCGTGGTTCCCGTGCTGACGACGTCATAGCTGGCGGTGGCGCGCTTGCCGCCGTCATATCCGGCCCAAACCTTCTTTACACCGCGAACGTGTTCAAAAACGCCCTGCACGCCCCAGAAGCAGCCGCCGGACAAGACGGCGGTCTGCAGACCCTCCGCCGGCGGGTCGAAAGCCGGCGCCGGCATCCGCGCGGCGGCGGCGCCGGTTCCCACGGCGAGGCATCCGGCCAGGAGCGACGCCAACAGGGCCGGAAAGGCGGAATTTCGGGCGATGGCGGCTATCTTGGTCGGCATGGGGTGAGCTTTCGTCTGATCAGGCGCGGTTTCGCGTCGCCTCCTTGAATACGCGCTACGGCGCCAATGGTTACGTCCACGCGCAAAGCGATGTAACGATCGACCGATCTAAGCCGAACAATCAGATTGGGACCCGACGAGCCTTGGAGGCCGAACTCAAGGCGCTGATGATCGCCGCGCAAGCCGGTGACAGCGCAGCCCAGACCCGGCTGCTGACCGCGCTCGCCGGCCGTCTGCGCGCTTTCTTCGCCAGACGCCTCTCTGGGCGCGCCGACGAGGTTGAGGATTTGGTGCAGGAGACGCTGCTGGCGATTCATGTAAAGCGGGCGACCTACGACCCCAGGTTCGATTTCACGCCCTGGGCCTTCGCCATAGCGCGCTACAAATTCATCGATCATCTCCGCCGCCTCGGCGGCCGGGTGAGCGTCGCGCTGGATGACGCCGGTGAGTTGCTGGCGGCCGACAATCCCGAGGAAGGCGCCGTGCGCCGTGATGTCGCCGACTTGCTCGGCCGACTACCGGCCCGTCAGCGAGCGCTAATGCGTGACGTAAAGCTGGAAGGCTATTCCATGGAGGAGGCGGCCGGCCGCGCGGGGGTAAGCGTCACCGCAGCCAAGGTTAGTGTGCACAGGGGCATGAAACGGCTGATGAAGGAGGTTTCGGATGAAGACCTCTGAACTGATCGCGGTGCTCGCAACAGCCGACAGCGCGCCCGTGCGGCCGGCGGCGCCGGCAAATCGAATCGCCTCGGCGGCGCTCGTCGGAGCAACGGCCGCCCTGGCTATCCTGGCCCTTTGGCTCGGATTCCAACCGTTGGCTGCGGCGGCGGGCGCGTCGTGGTTTTGGATGAAAGCTGGCTATAGCTTGGCGGCCGCCACCGCCGGGTTCCTGCTGCTGGTCCGTTTGGCGCGACCTGGCGCGCGGATTGGCTTCGCCGGCGCCGCGGTCGGCTGCGCCGCGCTTTTCGTCATCTGGATGTTGGCCGCTCACGCGTCCATGTGGGCAAGCGACGATCACAGGACGGCCCTCTGGCTCGGCGAGACGTGGCGGGTCTGCGCGTTCCGAATCCTCGTCCTGGCCGCGCCAATCTATGCGGGCGTGATCATCATCCTGCGGCGTCTGGCGCCGACGCGGCTTGCCTTGTCCGGGGCAGCCGCCGGGCTCCTCGCGGGGGGACTCTCAGCGGTTGTCTATGGCTTGTATTGCCAGGAAAACGCGGCGCCATTCGTGGCCGCTTGGTATAGCGCGGGCATTGCCGGCAGCGCGCTCATTGGCGCGGCGCTCGGGCCTAGACTGTTGCGTTGGTGAAGTTGGTGCTGAACCTGATCCTCAATGTCATTTGGTTTATTTTCGGCGGGTTCGCCGCGGGTCTCGCCTGGATGGTCGGCGGCGTGCTGATGGCGATCAGCATCGTCGGCCTGCCCTGGGCGCCGGCCACCTTTCGCATCGGCCTCTTCGCTTTCGCGCCTTTCGGGCGTCATGTTGCGCCGCGCGAGGCAATCAACGGTCGGGGCGATCTCGGAACCGGCTCGGTGGGCGTAGTTCTGAATGTGATCTGGTTTCTGTTCGCCGGCTGGTACATCGCCTTGGCGCACGTTTTGATCGGGTTCGCGCAGGCCGTGACTCTGATCGGCATTCCGTTTGCCGTGCAGCATTTCAAGCTGGCGGGACTGGCGCTCGCGCCGGTGGGGAAAAACCTAAGACCCTAGTCTGGATATCAAACACAACAAGCGCCGCACCAATTGGCGCGGACGTGGAAAGTTCAGCCGTAAGCGGCGAGCCGACCAAGAGGTCGGCTCGCCGCTTAAGTCTTATTGCGGGGTCGCCGGCGCCGCTGCTGGAGCCTCGGCGGGCATGTTCGAATCGGCGGATGAGTCCGCCTTCATGTGATGCATGTGGTGATGCATGTGACGGCGCATGTGGTGATGGCGCCAGTGCCCATGATGACGTCCGTGATGCCAGCCATGATGACTCATGGTCGTCGCGGACCCCGCCGGATTGGGAACCGGCTGCATGGTCACCTGGGCCACCGCCGTTCCCCCGACGAGCCCGGCGATGGCGAGCGCCGCCACGGCAATGCCTGTAAGCTTCATTTTGTTTCCCTTGTGAGGTGAATCGTTCCCCCGATTCCTAAGTCTATTAGCCCCAAACTGAAATAGCGAAAACAGGGTTGTTGCGGAAGCGGGCATGGACGACGGAAATGATGCTCGGTTGGGCCGCGGCGGGCGACTTCCCGGCGGGGTTGACACAGCCGGCGCTTCAGGACCATTCCCGGGCTGCGGACCCGACTGCGGGACCGCGTTTCCGGAACCCTAATCCCCAATGCCTAGCGACAGTACTGGTCCAGATAGCGGGCCGCCGAGGTTGTCGAGCCGGATCTGATTTTCGGGTCCTCGTGACGGCCGACGCGGCGTTCACGAGACGAGCCCATGGTCTTCTTCTCCTCTGACCGGATGAACCCCGGCCTGCTCGCGCGATTCGCGCGGCGCCGGTTCGCGCCCAATCGATTCGACCTCGTCGCCTTTCTGTTGTTGGGCGGCCTCGCGGTGATCGTGCTCCACGGCGCCCGGCAGATGAACCTGCCGATCTCTCACCTGCCCAACGCCGGGGTGACCCTCGATCCGGCTCGCCTGCCTGAATACGCCCTGCGGTCGACGCTTCGCATGTTCGCGGCGATCGTCGCCTCGCTGTTGTTCACCTTTGTCGTCGCCACCTTGGCCGCGAAAAGCCGCAAAGCGGAACTGATCATCATTCCCGCGCTGGATATTCTGCAGTCCATTCCGGTGCTGGGGTTCATGACCTTCACCCTGGCGTTCTTCATGGGCATCTTCCCGGGCAATGAACTCGGCGAAGAACTGGCGTCGATCTTCATGGTGTTCACGGCCCAGGCCTGGAACATGGCCTTCAGCTTTTACCAGTCGCTGCGCACCTTGCCGGACGATCTCATCGACGTCAGTCGGCAATTCGGGCTGACGCCATGGCAGAGGTTCACCCGACTGGAGTTGCCATTCGCCACACCGGCCCTGGTGTGGAACACGATGATGTCCATGTCCGGGGGCTGGTTTTTCGTCGTCGCCTCGGAGGCGATGCAGGTCGGCAACAACACGGTGACCATTCCGGGAATCGGCTCCTGGCTCGCCCTGGCGACCGAACGTCAGGATCTGGTCGCGGTCGCCTGGGCCGTGGGCGCCATGGCCGTGGTCATCGTCGTCTACGATCAGTTGTTGTTCCGTCCGGTGGTCGCCTGGGCCGACAAGTTCCGCTTCGAGCAGACGGCCTCGGAGGAGGAGCCGAAATCCTGGTTCTATGATGTTCTGCGTCGGACGCGCGTCTTCCGGCGTCTGGGCCAGCCGGTGGCCAGACTGGCGGCCGCTTTGCCCCGGCCCAGGCTGCCTCGGTTGCGCGCGCGGCCCATCGCCACCCCAGGCACGGCACGCTGGATCGATCGGGCTTGGATGGTGATCGTAGCCCTCGGCGTCGTTTGGGCGGCCTGGACCATCGTGCGCTATCTCGGACTGAACATCAGCGCCGCCGACGCCCTGACAGTGGTGGGGCTGGGTTTGATAACCTTGGTGCGCGTGTTGGTCCTGATCGCGGTGGCAAGCCTGATCTGGGTGCCTGTCGGCGTGTGGATCGGCCTTCGCCCAGCGTGGTCGCAGCGCATCCAGCCGCTGGCGCAATTCCTGGCCGCATTCCCCGTGAACCTTCTTTATCCGTTCGCGGTCATGATGATCGTCGGTTTCAGGCTCAATACGAATATCTGGCTCTCGCCGCTCATCATCCTGGGCACCCAATGGTACATCGTCTTCAACGTCATCGCCGGCGCGGCGTCTCTGCCCAATGATCTTAAGGAAGTCGCCGGGATCTTTCGGTTGCGTTCATGGCAAAAGTGGCGGGATTTCATCCTGCCAGGCATTTTTCCTTACTACGTCACCGGCGCCCTGACCGCCTCCGGCGGCTCGTGGAACGCCAGCGTCGTTGTCGAGGTGGTGAGTTGGGGCCACACCAAGCTCCAGGCCGCCGGCTTGGGAGCCTATATCTCCAACGCCACCGCCGCCGGGAACTTCGCCCGCGTCGCCCTTGGAATGACGGTGATGTCGGTGTTCGTCATCGTGTTGAATCGCACGCTCTGGCGACCCTTGTACGCCTACGCCGCGAAGAACCTGCGTTTGAACTGAGGAAGGCCCCTCGACCCATGACCGTCGCGATGGAACACTCCAACGAAACGCCTCTCGTCGATGTGCGGGGTCTCAAACACGTTTACGGCAACGGCTCTGGCCCCGGCCTGACGGTGCTTGAAGACGTCAATCTGACGCTCCGCTCCAATGAGATCGTCGGCCTGCTGGGCCGGTCGGGTTCAGGCAAATCAACCTTGCTGCGCTCGATCGCGGGCCTGATCACGCCAACGGCCGGCGCCATCGCCGTCAGCGACATGCCCGACGACGCGACGGCCCACGGGGTGGCGATGGTGTTTCAAAGCTTCGCCCTGTTCCCATGGCTCACCGTTCAGAAGAACGTGGAGCTGGGTCTCGAAGCCAAGCATGTGCCGGCGGTGGAGCGGCGCAAACGCACTCTGGCGGCCATCGACCTCATCGGCCTGGATGGATTCGAAAACGCCTATCCGAAGGAACTCTCGGGCGGCATGCGCCAGCGCGTCGGTCTCGCGCGCGCCCTTGTCGTCCAGCCCTCTATCCTGTTGATGGATGAGCCGTTTTCGGCGCTGGATGTTCTCACCGCCGAGACCTTACGCACCGACCTCCTCGATCTTTGGTCGGAAGGGCGCATGCCGATCCGCTCGATCCTGCTGGTGACCCACAATATCGAGGAGGCGGTTCTGATGTGCGACCGCATCCTGGTGTTTTCGTCCAACCCCGGGCGGGTGATCGCCGAAATAAAGGTCGATCTGCCTCAGCCTCGCAAGCGCCTGGATCCCGCCTTTCGCGCTCTGGTCGACGATATCTATGCTCGAATGACGGCGCGCCCGAAGGCGCCGACCGCGCGGGATGGCAATTTCCCTGGCACGGGACTTGGCATGGCCCTGCCGCACATCTCCACCAACGAATTGGCCGGCATGATCGAGGGGCTCGCCGGCGGGCCGCACAACGGATCGGCGGATCTCGCCGATCTGGCGCGCGAGCTTCAGCTCGAGGCCGACGAATTGCTGCCGATCGCTGAGACGCTCCAGCTGATGCGACTTGCGGAACTCGATGGGCGCACGATCCGGCTCACCGCCGCGGCCAGACGCTACGACGCCGCTGACGTTGACGAGCGCAAGCAGATCTTCGCCCGCCAACTGCTCGCCTATGTGCCGCTGGCGGCGCACATCCGGCGAGTCCTCGATGATCGCGCCTCACACCAGGCGCCGGCGAGCCGGTTTCGCGACGAACTGGAAGATTTCATGTCCGAGCCGCGCGCCGACGAGACCATGAACGCCATCGTCTCGTGGGGCCGATATGCCGAAGTCTTCGCCTTCCACGACGACGAAGACCGGTTCAGCCTCGACAATCCCGCCTGAGTATTTTCCGTGGCAAGCTGCCCTTGCCGTCACCAGATTCGCGGCGCTGAAATGGCGTCAGGGGAATCGCTCCTCTGATGGAAGCAAAATCGGTCGTTGGGGGATCACATCGATGGCGAGCAATGCAAAGGCCGCTCCGGCGGAGGTTTCTGGAGCCAAGGAGCGGACGGCAGGGTCACCCAAAAGCTACTATCGCGAGCGCCAGGAATCCCTGTCGCCCCTGAACAAGCTTGCGGTGTGGATCACCGACCGCGTCGGGACCATGGGCTTCTTCCTGATCATCTTCGCGTGGACGGTGATCTGGCTGGGCTGGAATCTCATCGCTCCGGCCAAGGCGCGCTTCGATCCGCCCATGGGCTTCGTGTTTTACCTGTTCATCTCCAACGTCATTCAGATTCTACTGATGCCGCTGATCATGGTCGGACAGAATGTGCAGGGTGCTCACGCCGAGGCGCGCGCCACCTACGATTTGAATGTCAACGTCAAGGCCGAGAACGAGATCGAGACCATCCTCAAGCATCTCGCGCACCAGAATGACCTATTGATTCAGCTGGTCGAGACAATCTGCGTTGCGCCGACCGGCGCGCCCGTCAAGGACGATAAAAAGGGCGCCTAGAGGGAACTTCCCGCAGACGCCTGACGCGGCGGGGCGAATACCGCTAATCCAGGGCCTATCGCGAATCGCCGGGAAGAAAGCGCATGACCGGATTGCAGGCCATCATCCTGGCTATCATCCAGGGGATCACCGAACTCTTCCCGATCTCCAGCCTCGGCCATGCCGTCATCCTTCCGGCGCTGCTGGGTTGGAAGGTCAACGAGAACGCCGAAGGGTTCCTGCCCTTCCTGGCGGTGATGCACCTTGGCACGGCGATCGCGTTGCTTGCCTATTTCTGGCGGGACTGGTTGAGCTTCGCCGGCTCGGTGACGAAGTTCCGTGATCCCGCCGGAGAGGCGGATCGGCGCATATTCTGGCGCGTGGTCGCGGCCACCATTCCGGCGGTGATCATCGGTTTTGTGTTCGAGAAGAAGCTAAAGGCGGGATTTGGCGCGCCGGTCCTGGCGTCCGCATTCCTGGTCGTCAATGGCGTGATGCTCTTCGTCGCCGAGCGTCTGAAGCGAGCCCAGGGCCGCCGCCTCGATCAACTCAGCTGGGGTCAGGCCGTGATCATCGGTTTGTGGCAGTGCCTGGCGCTCATTCCGGGCATGTCGAGATCGGGAGCGACGATGGCTGGCGGTTATATCTGCGGCCTTAACCACGAGGATTCGGCACGCTTCTCGTTTCTGACCGCGACGCCGATTATCCTGGGCGCCGTCGCGCTCGAAGCGCCCAAGCTGATCAAACATCATAGCGCCTTCAGTTCGACCGCGATCCTCGCGGGCGTGGTCGCTGGGCTGACCGCCTTCGCGAGCGTCTGGTTGCTGATGCGTTGGTTCAAGAGACCCGAGGTGAAGGGCTTCGATCCCTTCGCGATCTACTGCGTCCTGGCGGGAGCAGGATCGTTCGCGTGGCTGCTGCTCCCCAAATAGTTCAGATCAGAACTGAGCGTGCAGGCGGATGGCGAAGATCGACACGGGTCCTCGATCGGTGTTGTAGGCAGGATTGTCGACAAATTGATAGTCGAGGGTCAGCTGCAGGAACCGCGTGAGCGCGGCCTTGTAGTAGGTCTCCAGAATGTTCTCCGTTCGGGGATGCGGCAGGCGCCCGTCGCCGACCAGGATGCCGAGGCCGCCGGCCGCCAGATACGCTTGGTGCTCCTTGGAAATATTGTTGATGACGCCCGCCAGGCCGATTGTGTCATCCGACCTACCCCAGCGCTTGCCGGCCATGGAGAGGCCCGCCGAAACGGTCTGGTCGATGTCAGCATATTCATAGGCTTCCACATCGCTCCGATCCCAGCCCGCGCGCGTAAACGCGCCGAGATCGTCGGTGATCTTTTGCTGCAGATTGACGCTTATCCCGGGGCGCGAGCGGTATCTTCGAACCAGGGCGGTGTTGGGCGGCTCGCCAAGCTCCGCGCCGAGCTCGATGGCGTCCGAATAAAGCCCCATGCGACCGCGACTCAAGAAGCCAGTGACCTTGATCGAGCCGTCTTTGCCGAGGATCGAATAGTGGCGCTCGACTTCGCCGACGAGTTGGAACTGGCCGAGGTTCGGATCGAGTTTTTCCCCGTTGGGCATTTTGGAGAGGTCGAACACGCCCGCTCGCACGGTCCACGGTCCGTGATACCATTCTACACTCGCGCCCACCGTGTAGCCCCAGGCGTCGGCCGCGTAGTCAAAGGTTCCGGCGTCGATCAACGCCCAGTTGAGGAAATCTTGCTTGGGGTCGTGGGCATAGGCGTTGGTGTCGAATACGTCGGTTACGTTGAACTTGCCCACTGTCACCACGATCCGGTTCGCGCTTTGACTTCCTCCCAGTTGATTGAGGTCTGGATCGACCTTCGAGACATCGCCGCCGAGATTGACGGTCTGGCGCAGGAACAGGCGTGGCAAGCGAAAATAGGGCCTGACCCGACCAACCTTGGCGCCTTCGCCGTTAGTGAAGCCGGCGACGCCCAAGGTGTCGTGCAATCCAAAGCCCTGGTCGAATTCGGGATCGAGCCAAATCTCGCCGCCCGCCCAGGGCCGCACGCCAACAAGCAGTGTGACGTCGGCCGTCTCCCTGGCCTGTCCACCGGGGGGTAGGCTGTTTGCGCCCGAATAGGGCGCGGCAAACGGTGGATAGCCCTGGTAGATGAATGTCGCTTGCCCGTGCACGGCGAAATCCTGCGGCGTGGTGTCGTCGGCGATCGCCCAGCAGGGCACCAGCAACCCAAACGCCACCGACGCCAGCGCGTGGCATATGTGGCGGAGCTTCATTTGAGACGGGCTTGCGGCTTTCTTTCGGGCATGATCGCGAGCCATGACAATCTCTCGTGACAGAGGCGTGAATTGCAAAGGTCGGAGACGCGACTTCCTCGGCGGTGCGCGACTGGCTAAGATAGCGGGCATGAACGCGCAAGAGCCGATCCTACATCCAGTGGCCATCGCCCAACTGCGGCCCACTCAGATCACCGTGGGCATGCATGAGGTCAATCAGAAGCGCGATCATTGGCGTAGGCTGACGGCGGAGAAAGGCGGCGCCTACCTGGGTCGTCACATGATTCCGACCGTGATCGGGCCCAAGGGACGCCACTATCTGACCGACAATCACCACCTCGCGCGGGCAATGATGGAAGAGGATGTCGCCGAGGTCCTTGTCACCGTGCAAGCGGATCTTTCGGCTCTCTCCAAGGAATCGTTTTGGCGCTACCTCGACAATCGCGCCCTTTGTCACCCGTACGACGCCGAAGGCCATCGCGTATCCTTCGATGAGATACCCGCATCCGTGGCCAAGCTGGTTGACGATCCCTATCGCAGTGTTGCCGGGAACCTGCGCCACGTCGGCGGCTATTCGAAAGACATGACACCATTCAGCGAGTTCTTGTGGGCGGATTTCCTCCGTGGCCGGATCAAGCGCAAAGCCATCGAGAAGGAATTCGGGGCTTCGCTCGAGAAGGCCCTGAAACTGGCGAAGTCCGATGCGGCCAGCTATCTGCCGGGCTGGTGCGGCGTCGATCCGATAGGCTGAACGCCTCTAGAGTTCGATCGCGAACCAAACCGTGCGCGCCGATGACGGCCCTGGCGCCGGCAGTTCGCGCCAACCATTGGCGTGATAGAAGCGCACGGCGCCTTCGTTGACGCTTCCGACGCCCAGATGCGCGCCTCTGGAGCCCGAGGCCCGCATGTGCGCCAGCCATCGATTCATCAGCGCCCGTCCAACGCCTTGTCGCTGCAGCCTCGGCAGGATGTCGATGTGAAGATGCGAGGGGTAAGGCTCGGTAAGCCGCGCGGGCGTGACGATGGGATGATGAATCTGCCAAGCGCGAATCTCGTCCAGGCTCCATTCCGAGCGCGGCCGTGTCGATGGGTCGAGGTAGCGAGGCCTGAGGGTTGGCCACCACACCGTCTCCAGCAGCGATTCGAACGCCGCGGTGTCAAATGCGCCCAGGATGTATCCGCCGACGCCGGCATCGTCCTCGACCACAAAACAGCATTCCGGGCTGAATCGACCATATGGCCCGGCATAGATGTGGCCGATCAGGTCCGGGTCGGCGTAGAGATTCGATGCGTCTTGGCCATTCTGGCCGGTCGCCAGACAGATGCGATAGAGGCTATCCAGATCATCGGCGTCGTAGGGCCGAATTGCATATCTCTGACCGGAAATGGCGTTTGCCTCGCAACGTTCGTGGTCGCGATGGTGGACCAATCTTTCGTAAAATCAACGATCACGGCAACGATCTAGAGATGGAGCCTTGCCTGGCGCCATGCGCGAATGTCCTGGTGGTCCTCGCCGGCCACGGCTTGCTGATGTACGGGTTGGTGCTTCCATGAGCGCGTTCACTCCCGATATGGCTGGCCGTCTGGCCGACATCGCCTTGGGTCACGTCACCCGTGAATATCCTTACGCGCTGGTTCATGTGGTCGATGGCTCTGACGACGTCGCGACGCCACGCGCTTTGCATCCGATCTTCTTCGGCAGTTTCGATTGGCATAGCTGCGTCCATAGCCATTGGCTTCTGGCTCGCATCCTCCGCCTCTACCCCGACCAGAGCAGGGTCGTTCGCGCGCATTTCGAGCAGGCATTCACGCCGAAAAAGGTCGCCCGTGAACTGGCCTATTTCAATCGTCCGACCAGTTGCGGATTCGAGCGGCCCTATGGCTGGGCGTGGCTACTGAAGCTGGCCGCCGAGCTTCGCCTGATGGAGGCGGACAGGGCCTGGTCGCTGGCCCTCCAGCCCCTGACCGAGGAAGTGACCAGACGCTTGAGCGCATTTCTGCCCAAAGTGGACTATCCGGTGCGCGCGGGTGTTCACTCCAACACCGCTTTCGCCCTGACGTTGGCCCATGACTACGCGGGTGTCGTGCAAGACGATGATCTGGCCACCTTGATTTCGGCCAAGGCGCGGGCCTGGTATGGCGAGGACGCTGACTGCCAAGCTTGGGAACCGTCCGGCGATGACTTTCTTTCGCCCGCGCTGATGGAAGCCGAGCTTATGCGCCGGATCCTCTCGCCTGGAGATTACAGCGCCTGGTTCGCGGCCTTTTTGCCATGGGCTGCCCAAGGTCGGCCCGCAACGCTGTTCACACCCGCTCGAGTGAGTGACCGGGGCGATGGCAAGATCGCCCATCTCGATGGCCTCAACCTATCGCGAGCCTGGTGCTGGCGAGGGATCGCTTCGACTCTGGCTTCAGACAATCCGGTGCGGCCTCTGGCTGACGAGGCCATCGGGCGACATCTGGACGCCTCGCTCCCGCATCTGGGCGGCGACTATATGGGAGAACATTGGCTGGCGAGCTTCGCTCTGCTGGCGCTGAGCGAGGGTTCTGACGTTGCCTGAAATCCTACTGCCTTCCTGTCCTGGATTCGCGAATGGAGGCCGCGCATGAAAAGCCTTTGGGACGCGAAGAAGGCCGCTGCCGCGGTGGAACGGTACGGGGCTCTCGGGGTCTCGGAAGATCTGGCGCTTCGCACCTACAGCGCGCGTCTGCTTGGGGCCGATCCTCGGCTTGTGTTGCACGGCGGTGGCAACACCTCTGTGAAAACCGTTGCGCTCGACCTCTTTGGGAACGCTCTGGACGTGCTTTGCGTCAAAGGCAGCGGCTGGGACCTGGCGACCATCGAGCCGGCTGGCCACCCCGCCGTACGCCTGGCGCCGCTTCTCGAACTGCGCCGTCTGGAAAAGCTTTCGGACGAGGACATGGTCAACGTCCAGCGGGCGAGTCTCATAGACTCGTCGGCCCCCAATCCTTCAGTGGAGGCGTTGCTGCATGCGTTCATTCCGGAAAAGTTCATCGACCACACCCACGCCACGGCCTTCCTGGCGATCGCCGATCAGGCCGACGCCGAACGCCTGATTGGCGAGATCTACGGCGGACGCGTCGCTTGCGTGCCCTATGTGATGCCCGGCTTCGAACTCGCCAAACACGCCGCCGCCGCTTACGGCGCCGGCCTGCAGGGATTGGCTCTGGTCAAACACGGGCTGTTTAGCTTCGGGGCCAGCGCGCGCGAGAGCTATGAGCGCATGATCGAGCTCGTCAGTATCGCCGAGGCGGCTATCTCTGGCGGGGCGCCCGTGGCCCGGACGACGTCTCCGGCGGTCGCGCCTGCCGGCAAGGTGTTGCCCCTGCTTCGCGGCGCGCTCGGCGACACCCCACGCTGGATTGTCGATCTTCGCGTCGGTGAGGCCGCGATGGCTGTTGCTTGCGACCCGCGTCTTGCGGAATGGGCTGGGCGCGGCGTTGCAACACCCGATCATGTCATCCGCACCAAGGCCCACCCTTTGGTGACGAGCGCCCCAGTCGGCGACTTCGCGTTGTTGCGGTCCTCAGTGAGCCAATCTCTCAACGCCTACGCCGACATGTACACGGACTATTTCGCCCGAAATCTTCTCCGCGCCGCCACACCCAAGACGATGCTCGACGCATTGCCGCGCGTTGTCGCCATACCAACCTTGGGGCTGGCGGCCCTGGGAAGAACCGCCGCCGAGGCAGCGATCGTCGGTGACATCGCCGAAGCCTGGGCGCGAACGTTGTTGGACGCAGAGGCGGTGGGACGATTCGAGCCGGTGGGCGAGGCCGAGACCTTCGATATGGAATATTGGTCGCTGGAACAGGCCAAACTCGGCAAGCGCCTCGCCCGGCGCCTCGAGGGCCATGTCGTTGTCGTCACCGGAGCGGCGGGCGCCATAGGCGCGGCCACGGCCGCGGCTTTCGCTCGTGAAGGGGCGGAAGTGGCGCTGCTTGACGTGAACGGTGAGGCGGCCCGGGCGTTGGCGGCCGCTTCGTCGCCACACACCCTCGGAATTGCCTGTGACGTCACCATGCCCGATCAGGTTGAACGGGCCTTCGAAGCCGTGTGCGCCCGCTTCGGCGGGATCGATATTGTGGTCTCGAACGCGGG
>DATCEL010000431.1:0-2437 GCA_036510115.1 Caulobacteraceae bacterium | reverse complement strand
TCGATCATCGTCGCCGCCACCGCCTCCGACAATCCCGCCAATCAATACATCGCCCCTTACGCCGGCGCGTCGATGGGCGAGTGGTTCATGGAAAATGGCATGGATGCGCTGATCGTCTATGACGATCTGTCGAAGCACGCCGTCGCCTACCGCCAAATTTCGCTGATTCTGAAGCGCCCCTCCGGCCGCGAAGCGTATCCGGGCGACGTGTTCTACCTGCATAGCCGCCTCCTGGAGCGCGCCGCCCGTCTGGACGGCAAGGGCTCGCTCACCGCGCTGCCGATCATCGAAACCCTCGCCGGCGACGTCTCGGCGTACATTCCAACGAACGTGATTTCGATCACGGATGGCCAGATCTTCCTCGAAACCGACCTTTTCAACCAAGGCATCCGTCCCGCCGTGTCGGTGGGTCTGTCGGTCTCGCGGGTCGGTTCCTCCGCCCAGATCAAGGTCACCAAGCAGGTCGGCGGCAAACTGAAGGGCGAACTCGCCCAGTTCCGCGAACTCGCCGCTTTCGCCCAGTTCGGCTCCGATCTGGACGCCAAGACCAAGAGCCAGCTCGACCGCGGCGGCCGCATCGTCGAACTGTTCAAGCAGCCCGCCTTCAGCCCGTCGTCCATCGAACTGCAGGCCGCGACCCTCTGGGCGATGCAGAAGGGTTACTATGACAATCTCGACCTGAAAAAGGTCACCGCCGCCGCCGTTTCCCTGCGCGAGTACCTGACAACCCGCAAGGATTCGCTGCTGACCAAGATCCGCACGAAGGCGGCGCTGGATCCGGAGATCGAAGCCGAGCTGAAGACCGCGGCCGACGAGTGGAAAGCGACCTTCGTCGCCTAATTCGCGCCCATGCCCTCGACCCGGGACATCCGCCGACGCATCAAGTCGGTCAAAAATACCCGCCAGATCACCAAGGCGATGGAGCTGGTGGCGGCTTCGAAGATGAAGAAGGCGCAGCAGGCGGCCCTCGCGGGACGCCCCTACGCCAACCTTATGGCCGACATGCTGGCGGCGATCGCCTCCCGGGTGGATGAGTCCCTGCATCCCTTTCTGATCGAGCGCCCGGTCAAGACTCGCGGCATTTTGGTGGTCTCCAGCGACAAGGGGCTGTGCGGCCCGCTCAATTCCAACGTTTTCCGCCTGGTGGCCGAAATCAAGACGCCGGCCAAGTTCGTCGTCATCGGCCGCAAGGGCGCGCAGTTTCTCGCGCGGACCAAGCGCGACCTGCTCGCGGACTTTCCGGTGCATGACCGCGTGCCCTTTGCGGAAGTGCGGGCCGCGGCCGAATTCCTCGTGAAGCAGTACCTCGAAGGTACGGTCGATACGATCGAAGTCGTCTTCCCGCGCTTCAAGAACACGCTGGTGCAGGAGCCGATCGTCTATCCGATCCTGCCGCTGAGGAACCTCAAGGACTTCATCGCCGGCCTCCAGGAGGACGCCAGCGCCAAGGCCTCCGAGAACGACACGCGCGAAATCTTGTTCGAGCCGGACGTGCACCAGGTGCTGAACGCCCTTTTGCCCGCCTACGTCAACCGCCAGATCTTCCAATTTGTCCTGTCCGCCAAGGCCTCCGAGCACAGCGCCCGTATGGTCGCCATGAAGACCGCCAAGGACAACGCCACCAAGCTGCTCGGCGACCTCACGCTCGAGTACAACAAGGCCCGCCAGGCCGCGATCACCCAGGAAATCCTGGAAATCGCCGCCGCCCAATTCTCCGCTTAACCGTCCGGACCTCCCTATCTTCTAATGAATAACGGCAAAATCGTCCAAGTCATCGGCCCCGTCGTCGACGTGCAGTTCGCGGAGCATGCCATCCCGCCCATCTACCAGGCGCTCACAATCGAGTTCGAAGTCGGCGGCAAAGTGGAAATGCTGACCCTCGAAGTGCAGCAGCACCTCGGCGCCGGCCTCGCCCGCGCCATCGCGATGTCCTCCTCCGAAGGCCTGAAGCGCGGCATGACCGTCTTCGACACCGGCGCTCCGATCTCCGTGCCCGTCGGCAACGGCGTCCTCGGCCGCATCTTCAATGTCACCGGCGACCCGGTCGACGGCCGCGGCCCGGTCACGTTCGAGAAGAAGTACCCCATTCACCGCGCCGCGCCCACGCTCGTGGAGCAGGATACCAAGGCCCAGGTGCTCGAGACCGGCATCAAGGTCATCGATCTGATCTGCCCCTTCATCAAGGGCGGCAAGGCCGGGGCGTTCGGGGGCGCCGGCGTCGGCAAGACGGTCGTCATTCTGGAGCTCATCAACAACATCGCCAAGGCGCACGGCGGCTACTCCGTGTTCGCTGGGGTGGGGGAGCGTTCCCGCGAAGGTAACGATCTCTATCACGAAATGTCCGAGGCCGGCGTCATCGACCAGAAGGATCTCAGCAAGTCGAAGGTCGCGCTGGTGTACGGCCAGATGAACGAGCCCCCGGGCGCCCGCATGCGGG
>DATCEL010000430.1:0-3134 GCA_036510115.1 Caulobacteraceae bacterium | reverse complement strand
GATTAGCCGATCGTAGAGGACGCGGGGCCCGACGTTGGCGATCACCGCCCTGGCCATCACTTCCGCGCCCGATTCCAACTTCGCGCCTACGGCCCTGCCGCCGTCGGTCAACACCCGCGCCACGGGCGCCTCAAGATCGATGGTGACGCCCGCTTCCTCGCAAGCGCCGCGCATGGCCTCGGTGATCGCCCCCATACCGCCGATGGCATGGCCCCACGCCCCCTTCTTGCCGTTCACCTCGCCGAAGACGTGGTGCAGCAGGACATAGGCCGAGCCCGGTGTGTCAGGGCTGGCGAAATTGCCGACGACGGCGTCGAACCCGAACGCCGCCTTGACGGCGTCGCTTTCGAACCAGGTGTCCAGAAAACTGCGGGCGCTCTTGGCGAAGAGATCGAGAATGTCCCGCTGGCGCTCGATCGGCGCGGTCATCATCGGCCAGCCCTGAGTCGCGGCGGCGACGAGCGCCTTGAGGCCGCCCCCGGCGTTGGGCGGCGTCTTCAGCGCCAGGTCGCGCAGCACATCGGCCACGGCCTCCAGAGCCGCATAGTAGCGGGGAAGGATGTCGGCGTCGGAATGAGAGAACTTGCGGAATTCGGCCTGGGTCCGCTCCAGGCCGCCACCAAGTTTCAGATAGCCACCATCGGGTTGCGGCAGAAAATTGGAGATCGGACGCTCGACAATGCGAAGCCCGCGCTGGGCCAAGCCCATGTCGGCAATGACCTTGGGATTGAGAAGACTGACGGTGTAGCTGGCGACCGAGTTGCGAAAGCCCGGATGGAATTCCTCGGTCACGGCCGCGCCGCCAACCACCGCGCGGCGCTCCAGCACCTTCACCTTCAGGCCGGCGCGGGCAAGGTAGAAGGCGCAGACGAGGCCGTTGTGGCCGCCGCCGATGATCACCGCGTCGTATTTCACGTCCGCCCCTTTGTCCCGGACGCGGCTAGTCCGCGACTTCCACCACCTTGCGAGCGCGCGGATTGGCCGCCTTGACCTCCGCCAGCTTGGCCTCGACGTGGCTCGAGAACACAAACTTGGCCGGACGCTGGTTCTCGATCGAGATGTCCTTGGCCATGTCGCCGCCGGTCTTCACGCCCGTCAGGCTCAGGCCGAGCGCCTGCAGCGGGTGTTTCATGATCTCGGTGACCGCGCTGGCTTCGAACCCTGAGTGAACCATGCAGTCGGCGCACTTTTCGTAGGCGCCGACGCCATAGGCGTCCCAGTCGGTCTCGGTCATCAGCTCATTGAACGTTTTGGTGTAACCTTCGCCAAGGAGGTAGCACGGCCTCTGCCAGCCAAACACGGTCCGCGTCGGGTTTCCCCACGGGGTGCAGTGAAGGGCCCGATTGCCGGCCAGGAAATCGAGGAACATGGTCGACTGGGTGAAGCTCCACGCCTTGCCTCCCCGGCCGCGGGCGAGAATGTCGCGGAAGAGTTGCTTGGTGCGGGTGCGGTTGAGGAAGTGATCCTGATCGGGCGCACGCTCATAGGCGTAACCTGGCGAAATAGTGACGCCGTCGACGCCAGCGATCTTCATCTCGTCGAGGAAATCGGCCACGCGCCCGGCGTCCGCGCCCTGAAACAGGGTGCAGTTGATGCTGACCTGGAAGCCGCGTGATTTGGCCAAGCGAATGGCTTCGACCGCGGTTTCGAAAACACCGTCCAGGCACACCGACTTGTCGTGCATGGCCTTGTCGCCATCGAGATGCACCGACCAGGTGAACATCGGGTCGGGTTCGTACTGGTCGATCTTCTTCTTCAGCAACAAGGCGTTGGTGCACAGGATGACGAATTTCTTGCGGGCCAGGAAACCTTTGACGATTTTGGGCAGGTCGCGGTGCAGCAACGGCTCGCCGCCGGCGATCGAAACGACGGGCGCGCCGCATTCGTCGATGGCCGTCATGCACTGGTCGTAGGACAGGCGCTGATTGAGGATCTCATCGGGATAGTCGATCTTTCCGCAGCCCGCGCAGGCCAGGTTGCAGCGGAACAGAGGCTCAAGCATCAGCACCAGCGGGTAGCGCTTGACGCCGCTGAAGTGCTGCTTCGCGATATAGGCGCCGATGCGCGCCACCGCCGTCAGAGGTATCGCCACTTACAAAGGTCCTTCGAAGGTGTTGGATTGGGTTCGCATCACGTCCTCAATTCGGCGGGCAGGCGGAACTGAATGTGCTCCTCGACGCCGTTCATGGGCGTGACCAACACCGG
The DNA here is from genome assembly GCA_036510115.1 of Caulobacteraceae bacterium. Taxonomy (GTDB): domain Bacteria; phylum Pseudomonadota; class Alphaproteobacteria; order Caulobacterales; family Caulobacteraceae; genus Acaudatibacter. The sequence goes on along the minus strand of DATCEL010000430.1, from coordinate 929 downwards.
CCCGATCCGACGCAAAGCTTCGATCACCTCTATAATCAGGGTCTCGGGAGCGGAAGCGCCGGCGGTGAGGCCGATGGTCTCCTTACCGGCCACCCAGGCCGGATCGAGCGCCGAGGCGTCGGCGATAAGATAGCTGGGAATGCCCTCCTCCAGCCCGATTTCGCGCAGGCGATTGGAATTGGAGCTGTTCTTCGCGCCGACGACCAATATCACCTCGACCATTCGTGAGAGGTCGCGAACGGCCGATTGCCGGTGCTGGGTGGCGTAGCAGATGTCGGCGGTGTCCGGTCCGACGATATCGGTGAACCGCTTCTTCAGCGACACGATCACGGCCTTGGTGTCGTCGACGCTCAGAGTCGTCTGGGTGACGTAGGCAAGCGGTTGATCGGTGGGGATATCGAGCGCCGCCACATCGTCGACAGTGGAAACCAGATGAACAGGCGCGTCGATCTGGCCGATCGTGCCCTCGACTTCGGGGTGGCCGTCGTGACCGATGAGGATGAGGCTCCGGCCCAGGCGCACGAACCGCTTAGCCTGATTGTGCACCTTGGAGACCAGGGGACAGGTCGCGTCCAAGACCGGAAGGCCCCGGGCGGCGGCGGCGGCAACCACCGATTTGGCCACGCCATGAGCGCTGAAGACAACATGGGCGCCGTCCGGCGCCTGATCGATCTCCTCGACAAAGATCGCGCCCTTCGCCTTCAGGCTGTCGACCACGTGGCGGTTGTGGACGATCTCGTGACGCACGTAGACGGGCGCCTGGTACTTGTCCAAGGCGCGCTCGACGATTTCGATCGCCCGCACCACCCCGGCGCAAAAGCCCCGCGGTTGGGCCAAAATGACTTTCAATATGAACGCTCCGGCGTCGCCGACCTGGGATCGGCGAAAGAATCTCTCGGCTCAATAGCACGAGCCATCAGGGTAGCAGG
>DATCEL010000429.1:0-2210 GCA_036510115.1 Caulobacteraceae bacterium | reverse complement strand
CACCGCCCGCACCAGAGAAGCGCTGCTGCCGTTGATGGACCCGCGGGAAGGCGCGACGCAATTGCGCGCCGCGTCGGTCGCGGGAGAGAAATGCGGCATACTCTTCGGCGGCGAGCGCGCGGGCCTGGAAGCCGACGACATCGCCCTCTGCCACGGTCTCGTCACCGCGCCGGTGGACGACAGGCACCGGTCCCTCAATCTCGCCCAGACGGTGGCCATCATGGCCTATGAGTGACGGATGAGCGCATCGCTTGCCGCGCCGGCCGGCTTCGCCGATGCGCCGGCGGCCGCCAGCCACGCGGCGTTCATGGGCCTTTGCGAGCAGCTCGAAGCCGAACTCGACGCGGCCGGGTTCTTCCATCCGTCGGAAAAGCGCCCGTCGATGATCAGGAACCTGCGCGTCGCGCTCGGCCGCGCCCGCCTGACCGATCAAGAGGTGCGCACCATGCGCGGTGTGGTCACCGCCCTTTCGAAAGGGCGCGGCAAGGTGCTGGAGAAGCTCGCGGCCAAGACACGCGCGCTTGACAAGCCGGGGGCCGCGAAGCCATAAGCCGCGCCTCTTGACGCCGTGGGCCCTGCCTTTCGGCGCATGAGCCTATGACGGGTGATGCGGACGCCGCCGTTGAGATCGCGCCTCCATCTGGGGAGGGGCCGGCCCGGGTCGAAGTGAAAGACTGACTTGCATGTCGAAGCGCCAATCGGCGAAGTACAAGATCGACCGCCGGATGGGCGAGAACATCTGGGGTCGTCCAAAGAGTCCTTTTAACAAGCGCGCCTACGGCCCCGGCCAGCATGGCCAGCGTCGCAAGAACAAGGTTTCCGATTTCGGCCTGCAGCTGCGCGCCAAACAGAAACTGAAGGGCTATTACGGCAATCTCACCGAGAAGCAGTTCTCGCGCACCTATGACGACGCCGCGCGTCGCAAGGGTAACACCTCCGAAAACCTGATCGCGCTCCTGGAATCGCGGCTCGATGCCGTGGTCTATCGCGCCAAGTTCACCCCCACGGTGTTCTCGGCCCGCCAGTTCGTGAACCACGGCCATGTGCAGGTGAACGGCAAGCGCGTGAACATCGCTTCCTATCGCGTGAAGGTGGGCGACGTGGTCACGGTGCGCGAGCGTTCGCGCAACATGGCCCTGGTGCTGGAAGCGCTGCAACTCGTCGAGCGCGACACGCCGGACTATCTGGAAGTCGATGCCAAGGCGATGAGCGCGAAGTTCATGCGCAGCCCGGAACTGGCCGAGGTGCCTTATCCGGTGAAGATGGAACCCAACCTCGTGGTCGAGTTCTACGCGTCGTAAGGTCGATTGCTCTCCTCCCCGTTGGGGGGAGGACTTCCTAAGCCGCCAGCACGCCCTGCTCGGCCAGAAATGTCTTCAGTTCGCCCGACTGGAACATCTCGCGCACGATGTCGCAGCCGCCGATGAACTCGCCCTTCACATAGAGTTGCGGGATGGTCGGCCAGTCGGAAAAGGCCTTGATGCCTTGTCGCATCTCATCGCTCTGCAGGACGTTTACGCCGACGAACTCGACGCCCAGATGATCGAGAATCTGAACGACCACCGACGAGAACCCACAGCCGGGTTGGTCGGGCGTGCCCTTCATGAACAGTGTCACCGGGTGTTCGGCGAGAGTTTTGGAGATGAATCCATTGACGGCGGAAATATCGGTGGCGGTGTCGGTCATGAGCTTTCCTGAGGCGAAGGCGACCAAGAGCTAGGGACGCGCGCCGCCGAGGTCAAGCGGGCGCGGAGGTCTCGAGCGCCAGGGCGTGCAAGGCGCCGCCCATCTTTCCCTTGAGCGCGGCATAGACGAGCTGGTGCTGACGTACGCGCGGCAGGCCCTTGAACGCCGCCGAGACGATGCGCGCGCGATAGTGGTCGCCATCGCCCGCCAGATCCTGAATGGCGATCTCCGCGTCGGGGAAGGCGGCGTGGAGGTCGGCCTCCAGTTCGGCGACGGGCATGGGCACGGTTCGCCTCCTTCTTTCGGGACGGAAAGTGTGATCCCATGGCTAGCACGGTTTTCATCCGGCTTGGGAGGGCGCGATGAGACTTCTGGCCAGCCTCGCGGCGCTCGTCCTGCTGACGGGTTGCAACCTCGTCATCACTCACCAGCCAATGTTCACCCAGGCTGACAGCGTCGGCGCTCCGGCGCCGCGCCCGGGTCTGTGGCGACTTTCGTTCGGCGCTGATCGCGGATGCCAGGTC
>DATCEL010000428.1:0-8021 GCA_036510115.1 Caulobacteraceae bacterium | reverse complement strand
CGAAGCGCGGCGCGAGGCCGGCGAAGGAATCCAGCACCAGCGCCTTGGCCGCGCTCCAGCCATAGAGCCGAGGCGCCGCCTCGGTGAGTGGGGCGTTGCGATCCCAATAGTCGAGAACCGGCACGCCCATGGCTTTGGCCTTGAGGCGATAATAGCGGTGGCTGAGGGCCGGATAGGCCGCGACGACGGCGCTCTCCATCGCGACCACGGCCTCGGCGTCGACCTCGTTGGCCAGATGGCGCGGGGCGGCCGGATCGGCGAAGCGCCGCCAACGATCTTCCAACTGCTTTTCGGCGGCCAGGGTGTTGTAGGCCAGGGCGAGGGTCTCCTCGCGATCGGCCAGGGCCTTGGCGAGGCCGTCGGCGGCGGCGCGCCGACGCGCTGGCGCCGGATCGCTCAGGCGGTTGAGCGCCTCTGACAGGGTGAGGTTTTCGCGCCCGACCTTGGCGACGAGCCGCGCCAGGGTGTCGTCGTACAGCCGGCTCCAGTTGGCCACCGCCGGCGCCCGGTCGATGAGCATGCGCTCAAGGTCCGGGCTGAGTTCATGGGGGCGGGTCAGGCGCACGCGCCGGAGCCACGGCGACCAGAGGGCGGCGGCGGGGTGGGCCTCCAGCGCCGCCGCGATCTCGCCATCCTCCAGGCTGTTGAGCTCCAGGGTGAAGAACAGGGTGTCGGCGTCGATCTTGGCGGCGCGGGCGCGGACGTCGGCCTCGAAGCGGGCCCACGCCGGCTCGGTGTGCTCGGCCGAAGCGGCCAGGGAGGCGTAGGCGGCCACGGGCCACAGGCGATTGATCCCGTCTTCATAGAGGCCGATTCCGCGGTTGATGAGTTCGCCCAACTCCGCCGGCCGCGCGTGGGCGGCCGCGAAGGCGCCTTGCAGCGAGGCCAGGGCCAGGCCCGAGGTTTCGGCGGCGGCGAGATCGGTCTCGATCCGCGGATCGCTTCGGCTGGCGTAGAGATCGTCGAGGCGCCAGCGCGGCGGCGCGTCGGGCAGGGAGGCGGGAGCGTTCATGGCGCCTATCTAGGCGTTCCGGGCGCGAGGGCGAAGCGCGGGTGTGGGATGGGGGTCAACTCACCCACTTCAACAGGCGGATGACGCCCATTCGCGCGGCCTGGCGATGGGCCGAGACGTCCTTGCGCGCCGCGATCGCGCGACGGTTGCGCTGGTAGTAACCATAGGCGCGCCAGAGCATTTCCGAATTCGACAAGGTCGGACGCCAGCCGAGCCGCGCCTTGATGCGCGAGGTGTCAAACTCGAAATCCTCGGCGATCATCCGGTACTGGTAGGGGCCGAGGGGTGAGACACCGAGGGCGTGGGCCAGTCGCATGGCCGCCAGGGTCGGGGCCTTGGGCAGAGAGGCGATGCGCGCCGACGCGCCCGCCCGGTCGATCACATACTGATAGGTCTCGCGGAATGTGGTGACATTGTCCGAGCCGATGTTGAAGAGATCGGATTGCCCCAGATCCGCCGCCGCGATGCAGGCATTGACCAGGTCCTGGGCATAGATGAACTGATAGCGGTTCTCGCCGCCGCCCACGACCCAGACCTTGCGGCCTTCGTCGATGAACTCGAACAGGATGGCCAGCAGCCCCAGTCGGCCCTCGTCGACGATCGTCGGCGCGCGGATGGCGACCACGTTCAGCCGGTCGCGGTAGGCGTCCAGAACCTGTTCGGCGGCCCATTTGGAGCGCCCGTAGATTTCCACTGGAGCGGGGACATCTTCCTCGGTCACCGGCCGGTGCTTGTTGTCGGCCCACAGGCAGTTGGACGAAATGAATACCAGGCTGTTCACGCCCGAGCGGACGGCGGCCTCGGCGAGGTTGCGCGTTCCGTCGACGTTCGATTGCCAAAGGAAAGCCTTGTCTTTCACCGCGTGAGCCAGAATGGCGGCGCAGTGATGGACGGTTTCGAAACGGTGGGTATCGAAGAGGCCATCGACGAAGGCGGCGTCGCGGATATCGCCTTTGATCGCGGTCAGGCGCGGGTGGCTGAAGTCCGGGTCTTGCAGATCGAGGACGACGCAATCGCCTCCACCGTCCAACAGACGGCGGGTCAGCAGGCCGCCGAAAAAGCCCGCCCCGCCGGTGATCAGGATCGGCCCCGCCATGGGCAGGCTCACACGTCGACGTGCAGCTTGCGGGCCAGGGCCTCGATCTCCGCCCTCACCGACCCCGCCGAACTGGCCAGGAGGCCCTCGACCCCGCGCATGGCCGCGCCGCGATCGCAGGAGAGGACCATCTGCTTTACCGGGCCGATGCCGGTGGGCGGCATGCTCAGCCGGTCGAAGCCGAGGCCGACGAGGGCGAATGCCTCCATCGGCCGGCCGGCCATCTCGCCGCAGACCGACACCGGCGCGCCGGCGTCGGCGCAGGCCTCCTGGATGGCCTTCAGCGCCCGCAGCATCGGCGGAGAGAGCGGATCGTAGCGATCGGCCACGCGCGGGTTTCCGCGATCGGCGGCGAAAAGATACTGCATCAGGTCGTTGGTGCCGACGGAGACGAAATCGGTCAGCGGCAACAGGGCGTCGAGGTGCCAGAGCAGGGAGGGGGCCTCGATCATCGCCCCGACGCTGAGGCGTGAGGGGCTGGGCCGGCCGCGGCGTTGAGCCCAGGCCGATTCGTGGTCCACCAGGGCGCGGGCGGCGCGGAATTCCTCGACGCTGGCGACCAGCGGAAACATCACTCTGAGCGGCCGGCCGGCGGCGGCCGCGATCAGGGCGCGAAGCTGCATGCGCAGCAGGGCCGGGCGGTCGAGGCCCATGCGAATCGCCCGCCAACCCAGGGCCGGATTGTCCTCCCGCTCCGCCTGGAGATAGGGCAACACCTTGTCGCCGCCGAGATCCAGGGTTCGGAAGGTCACCGGCAGGTCGCCGGCGGCGTCGAGCACCCGGGCGTAGAGATCGGCCTGGGCGGAGAACCTCGGCAAATCTTCGGAGACCATGAACTGGAATTCGGTGCGGAAGAGACCGATGCCCTCGGCGCCCGCCTCGGCCAGAAGATCGAGATCGACGGCGAGACCGGCATTCATCAACAGTTCGATCTTGACCCCGTCGCGGGTGAAGGCGGGGGTGTCGCGCAGGCGGGCGAATTCGGCCCGCCGCTCGACCCTGACGCCAATGCGCGCGCGGATGGCCTTGACCACATCTGGACGAGGCCGGAGATAGGCTTCCCCCGTCTCGGCGTCGACGATCACCGGATCGCCCTCGCTCACCCGGTCGCGCAGACCGGCGATGCGGCCGACGCAGGGAATGTCGAGGGCGCGGGCGACGATGGCGGCATGGCTGGCGGGCGAGCCGTCTTCCAGGAGCAGTCCGCGCAGCTTTGCGCGGTCGTATTCCAGCAGTTCCGCCGGCCCGAGGTTGCGGGCGATGAGAATGGCGTTCTCCGGCAGAACGCGCGTGGCGGCGCCGTCTCCCGCCAGATGGCGGAGCAGGCGGTCGTTTAGGTCTTCGAGATCGTGGACGCGCTCGCGCAGATAGGGATCGCGCGCCTGGCCGAGCCCCGCCCGGTGTTCGGAGCGGACGCGCTCGACCGCCGCCTCGGCGGTCAGGCCGGAATGGACGGCGTCCTGCAGCGAATGGTTCCAGCTACGGCTGTGAGCCAGCATGCGATAGGTCTCAAGCACATCGTAGGAGGCGCCCAGAACGCCTTCGTGGCCCTCCAGCATGGCGTCGATCTGGGTTTGCAAACTGGCGATGGCGGCGGTGAGGCGCGTCTCCTCGGCGGCGGCGTCGTCGGACAGCAATCGCCCTGGCGCGACGGGGGCCTCGTGCAGAACCGCGACGCCGAAGGCGAGGCCATCGGCTAGGCGCGCGCCCTTGAGCCGTTCGGGCCGGCGCGGCGCGATCTCCACGTCCTTGAGTTCGTCGCGCGAAAGCAGGTCGCCGGCGGCCACCGTCTCGGCCAGAACCATGGCGATGATCTGCAAGTCCTCGACATCGTCCTCGGCGTAGACTCGGCTGGTGCGGTTCTGGACGACGAGCACGCCGATGGCGCGGCCGCCGCGCAGCAGCGGTACGCCGAGGAAGGCGTGGAAAGGCTCTTCGCGGGTTTCCGGACGGTAGGAGAAGGCCGGATGGCCCGGTGCGTCCGACAGATTGAGCGGGCGGCCGAGGCGCATGATCTCGCCGACCAGGCCTTCACCAGGCTTGAGCTGGGTCATGTGCACCGCGCCCGGATCGAGGCCTTCGGTGGCGAAAAGCTCCAACTCGCCGGTGGCGCGACGCAGATAGATCGAGCACACCTCAGCGACCATCGAGGCGGCGATGGTGCGCACGACCATGCCCAGCTTGGCTTGGGCCGGCCCCTCGCCGGCCATGGCCTCGCGGATCTGGCGAAGCAGGCTGCGTGGGCCGCGGATGGCGAGGCCGGTTGTCTGCATGGCCGTGCCCGGGGTTCCTTCCTTTGATCGTCGGGCGCCTATAACAGATTTTCGCGGGCGGGCGCGGGAACGACACCGTGATGGGCTGATTTCTGGGCGACCGTCTGTCCGACGCGTTCATAGGGGTTGAAGCAAAAGTTCAATGATCGGGGCGCGGCCCAGCCCGGCGACGGCGCCGACCGGAGAGGACGAGGACGGCCTCCCCATGCCGTGGCGCGCCTGGGCGATCGCCTCGGTGGCCCTGGCCATCGCCATGACCGTGCTCGACAGTTCGATCGCCAATATCGCCCTGCCGGTGATCGCGCGGGATTTTCACGCCGCCCCGGCCGAATCGGTGTGGATCGTCAACGCCTATCAACTGGCCATCGTCATCTCGCTGTTGCCCCTGGCGTCGCTGGGCGAAATCGTCGGCTTTCGGCGCATCTATCTGGCCGGACTGGCGGTGTTCACCGTCGCGTCGCTCGCCTGCGCCCTATCGCGCGGTCTCACCGAACTGACCCTGGCGCGAACCCTGCAAGGCTTCGGCGCCGCCGGGGTGATGAGCGTCAACGCCGCCCTGGTTCGGTACATCTATCCGCACCGGCTGCTCGGTCGCGGGATCGGCCTCAACGCGATGGTGGTGTCGATCACCTCCGCCATTGGCCCGAGCGTGGCCTCGGCCATCCTCGCGCTTGGACCCTGGCCATGGTTGTTCGCGGTCAATATCCCGATCGCTGTCGCGGCCCTGATCCTGGCCGCGCGGGTGCTGCCGGCCAATCCGCTCTCGGAGCGGCCGTTCGACTGGGTGAGCGCGGGCCTGAACGCCTTGACCTTCGGCCTGATCATCGGCGGGGTCGATACCGTCTCGCGCACCAGCGCCAAGCTGTTGGGCGCGCTGGAGCTGATTTTGGGAGCGGCGGCCGGCGCGCTCCTCGCCGTTCGCGAATGGTCGAGGCCCCGGCCGCTGGTGCCCTTCGACCTACTCCGCGACCGCACTTTCGCCCTGTCGGTCGCAACCTCGATCGGCTCCTTCGCCGCCCAGATGCTGGCCTTCGTCTCTCTGCCGTTCCATTTCGAGATGACCCTGCATCGCGGCATGGTGGCGACGGGCCTTCTGCTTACCCCGTGGCCGGCGGCGGTGGCGATCGCCGCGCCGATCGCGGGGCGAATGGCCGACCGCATCTCGTCTGCGCTGCTTTGCGCCATCGGCCTGCTGGTCCTGGCCGGCGGGCTGATCGCCCTGGCGTTGCTGCGCCCCGACGCCTCAAGCTTCGATATCGGCTGGCGCATGGCCCTGTGTGGTTTGGGCTTCGGCTTCTTCCAGGCGCCCAACAACCGCATGATGCTGATGGCCGCGCCTCGCGAGCGGGCCGGCGCCGCTGGCGGCATGCTGGGAACCGCGCGCCTCACCGGTCAGACGATCGGCGCGGTCCTGACCGCGATCACCCTGGAACTGTTCGGCGGCCAAGGCGAAGTCACCGCTCTCGGCCTCGCCGCGTCCTTCGCCCTGGTCGCGGCGGCGTTCAGCGCCCTGAGGCTGAGCCGCGAAGCGCCCCCTCAGACGCGGTCCAGTCCGTAGGCGGCGTGCAAGGCGCGCACGGCGAGTTCAGTGTAGGCGGCATCGATCAGCACACTGATCTTGATCTCCGAGGTCGAGATCACCTGGATGTTGACGCCCTTTTCGGCCAGGGCCCCGAACATGGTCTTGGCGACGCCCGCGTGGCTGCGCATGCCGACGCCGATCACCGAAACCTTGGCGACGTCCTCGTTCACGGCCACTTCCTCGAAGCCGATCACCGTCTGCGCCGCGCGGACGATGTCCACGGCGCGGGCCGCGTCGCGCTTGCCGACGGTGAATTCCATATTGCCCGCGCCCTCGTGGCGGGCATGGCTCTGGACGATCATGTCGACGTTGACGTTGGCGTCGGCGAGGCGGCCGAAGATCTCCGAGGACACGCCCGGGTGATCGGGCAGGCCGAACAGGCTGATCTTGGCCTCGTCGCGGCTGAACGCCACGCCGCTTACGATGCGCTTTTCCACGATGTCCTCCTCGTCGCACACGATGGTGCCTTCCGCGCCCGCGCCGGGCTCGGTGAAACTCGACAGAACGCGCACCGGCACGCCATGGGCCATGGCCATCTCCACCGAGCGGGTGTGCAGCACCCGGGCGCCCAGCGAAGCCATCTCCAGCATTTCTTCGTAGGAGATCCGCGCCAGCCGCCGGGCCTTCGCCTCGATGCGCGGGTCGGTGGTGTAGACGCCATCGACGTCGGTGTAGATATCGCAACAGGTCGCGCCGATCGCCGCGGCGATGGCCACTGCGGTGGTGTCCGAACCGCCGCGTCCCAGGGTCGACAGCCGCCCGCTCCGGGTCACCCCCTGAAAGCCGGCGATGACCGCGATTTCGCCGCTGTCCAGAGCCGCGCCGAGGTTGGCCGAGGGAATCTCTTCGATGCGCGCGCGGCCGTGGGCGCCATCGGTGAGAATCGGAATCTGCCAGCCCATCCACGAGCGCGCCGGCAGGCCCATGTTGCGCAGGGTCATGGCCAGGAGGCCCGAGGTCACCTGCTCGCCGGAGGCGACCACCGCGTCATATTCGTCGTCGGACGCGGTCAGGTCCGGGTCGGCGGCCCCGGCGCCGTCGGTCCAGGCGACGAGTTCGTTGGTCTTGCCGGCCATGGCCGAGACGACCACGGCGACACGGCGCCCCGTCCGCGCCTCGGCCGCCACCAGCGCCGCCACGCGCCGGATGCGCTCGAGGTCGGCCACCGAGGTGCCGCCGAATTTCATCACCAGACGAGACACGTCCCGCCGCCCTCCGAGCGAACGGCGGGTTCTAGCGGCGCCGTCCTGCGGGGACAAGGACACGCGCCTTGGTCTAGTAAGGGCCATGAGCACCAGCATTGATCCGCCCGACGTCGCGCGCTTCGCCGCCGTGGCCGACCAGTGGTGGAAGCCGGAGGGAAAGTTCGCCCCTCTGCATCGGCTCAATCCAACCCGCCTAGCCTTCATCCGCGAGACCTGCCTTGGCCAGTTTGGCGTCGATGGCGCCGCGCGCGCGCCCTTCGCGGGGCTTCGGCTCCTCGACATCGGCTGTGGCGGCGGGCTGGTTTGCGAACCCATGACCCGGCTCGGCTTCGCGGTGACGGGGATCGACGCGGCCGGCGAGAGCGTGGCCGTGGCCCGCGCCCACGCCGACGGCCTGAGTCTGGCGATCGACTACCGCGAGGCGACGGCGGAAGCGCTGGTGGCGGCCGAACCGCCGTTCGACGTGGTTCTGGCCTTGGAGATCATCGAGCATGTCGCCGATCCGGCCGCCTTTCTCGCCGATTGCGCGCGCCTGTTGGCCCCCGGCGGGGTAATGATCCTGGCGACGCTCAACCGAACCCTGCGCTCGCTCGCTCTGGCCAAGATCGCGGCCGAATATATCCTGCGCTGGATTCCCGCCGGCGCGCATGACTGGCGACGGTTTCTGACCCCGGAAGAACTCAGGGGCATGCTGGCTGGCGCCGGTCTTGCTGCTCAAGCGCCTTTCGGCGTCGCCCTCGATCCGCTGAGCGGCCGCTGGCGACCCTCGGCGGACACCGCCATCAACTATATGATCAGCGCGGCGAGGCCGGAGGCGGCCGCTTAGTTGACCTCTGACTTGCGGGGCGCGGGC
>DATCEL010000427.1:0-6782 GCA_036510115.1 Caulobacteraceae bacterium | reverse complement strand
GGCCAGGGAGACGATGTCGGACGGCTTCGCGTTCCACAGAACGTCCGGATGGCGCCGGAACGTGCCGGTCGCGGAGCACGGCGCGTCCAACAGAACGGCGTCGAAGGCGCGCGGATCGGTCCAGGTCGCGGCGTCGGCGGCGACGACCTCGGCTTCGAGGCGCAAACGCGCGAGGCTCTCCTTCAGCCGGCGAAGACGCGAGGCGGAGCGGTCGAGGGCGGTGACCTTGGCGCCCGCCGTGGCGAGCTGGAAGGTCTTTCCGCCCGGCGCGGCGCAGAGATCGAGGGCGTTCTCGCCTCCGGCGAAGGTAAAAAGGCGGGCGGGGATCGCCGCGGCGGCGTCTTGGACCCACCAGTCGCCGGTCTCATAAGCCGGCCAGGTCGAGACGTCGCCGCGTCGGTGTGTACGCAGAGACCCGCCTGGCAAAGACTCCGCTTCCAGCAGCACGCCGAGCGTCGCGTCCGACGGGTTCCTGGACGTCAGGTCGGTGGCCGGCTCGTCGGTGATCGTGGCGGCGATGGCGCGAGCGATTTCCTTTCCATGGGTGGCGCGCCAGCGCGCGTAGAGCCACGCCGGCGCGAGAAACTCAGCATCTACGTCCGGCGCGCCATCCCGGAGCTGGCCGCGCAACACCGCATTGACCAGACCGCGAAACGGCTTGGGCGCGAGCTCGACGGTCGTGTCGACGGCGGCGAAAGCGGGCGTGTCGAGCCAGAAGGCTTGGGCGAGGCCGAGGCGCAACAAATCCCGAACGACCGGCGGCGGCTCGCGGTTCAGGCGGCCGTCGAGCGCCCGGTCGATCGGCCCAAGGTGGCGCAGGGTGGCCATGACCAGGGCGCGGGCGAAAGCGCGGTCCTGCGGTGACAGCGACGAAAGACCCGCCAGGGCGGTTTCCAGGCCGCCCCGGCTGGCCAGGGCCGCGGTCAACAACTTCAGGGCCGCGGCGCGCGCGGCGAGTGCGGGGTCGAGCTTCATTGACGCCAACGGAGAGGCGTGTTGGCGCGCGTGTCAATGCGTCCTAGGCTCGGACGATGAGCGACGACGTTCCTCCGGACGAATCCCCGGACAGACCTCTGACACCAGCCGCCCGGCGGGCTCTGGAGGAGGCGGCGGGGCGACGGGCCGAGGCGGCGCGGCGCGCGGCCGCCCTTCCCAAGGAGATCGGCGGGGCCAAGGGGCCCGATCCCACGCGCTTTGGCGATTGGGAGCACAAGGGTCGGGCGACAGACTTCTGAGAAGACGCGAACTGAGCTAAGCCGCGCGCATGGACGCGGCCACCTTCGCCATCAATTTCTTCATCGCCCTGTTCGCCCTCATCGATCCCCTGGGCAATGTTCCGCTCTACGCCGCCGCTACGGTCGGCGCGACTCCCGCCCAGAGCCGTCTGACGGCGGTCTATATGGCATTGTTCTCCCTCGTCTTTCTGTCTTTCTTCTTCCTCACGGGACTTTCGCTGCTACGCTTCTTCGGCATCTCCCTGCCGGCGTTCCGCATCGCCGGCGGCATCGTTTTGCTGCTGATGGGCCTGGACATGGTGCGCGGCGACATCATCAAGGAGTTCAGCGAGGACACCACCGGCGCCGCGCCGCTTTCCGTGCGCGCCTATGCCGCGCGCCGGTTCGAGACCCTCATCGTACCTTTCGGCATGCCACTGCTGATCGGACCGGGCGCGATTTCCTCGGCGGTGATCTATGCGGAGGAGGCCAAACACCTGGGCGCGACCGGCGCGCTGATCGGCCTTGGCGTCATCACGGCGACGGCGCTGACCATCGTTCTGGCGTTCTGGTTCACCAGCCAGATCTCGCGGGCCATGGGAAAGGTGGGGATGGTGATCGTGGTCCGGGTTCTGGGCCTGTTGCTCACCGCCATGGCGGTGCAGTTCATCCTCACCGGCTGGGCGGCGTCGACCATGGGATCGGTGCGGCACGACGTCGCCCAACCCTATCAGGTCGGCAAGCCCGCGCGTTAAGGGCGGCCGATGCCGAAGCGGCGACGCTGGGTCATCATGGCCATGGACCATTCATCCGGCAGCGCATGCAACAGCGCCGTTATGGCCTTGTTGGGCGCGCCTGGAACGCACACCGGCCGGTTCGCCTCGGCCGCTTCATAGCCGCAGGCCGCGACCTCGTCGGCGCCCATCCACAACCATGACGGCGCCTTGCCGATCATCTCGCGGGTATGGTTGACGTCGTGAAATTCCGACCAGGTGAAGCCCGGGCAAAGGGCGCTCACGTGCACGCCGCTGTCGGCGAGTTCGAGGTGCAGGGTCTGGGAGAAGCTCAACACCATGGCCTTGACGGCGCTGTAGAGACCGCCGCCCGGGGCGCCAGGGGCGATACCGGCGACTGAGGCGACATTGACGATGCGCCCGAAACCTTGCTCGACCATAGCCGGCAGTACGCGGTGGGCGAGTTCGCAGACCGCCGTGACCATGACCTGGAGGGACGCCGCCTGCTCTTCCCAGCGGCTGTCGGCAAAGGGTCCGACCAGACCATAGCCGGCGTTGTTGACCAGGGCGTCGATGGTGCGTCCATGGGCGACGATATCGCCGATCAGCCCCGCCGGCGCGGCGGGATCGGCAAGGTCCGCCGGCAGAATCATCGCCTCGACGCCGTGAGCCAGGCGGACCTCGTCGGCCAGGGCCCGCAGTCGGTCTTCGCGCCGGGCGGTCAGGGCTACATCGTAGCCGTGCCTGGCATAGATGCGCGCGAAGGCCGCCCCGATCCCGGACGACGCGCCGGTGATGAGCGCCAGACGCCCGCTCACGCCCGTCGGACCTTGGCGCGGCGGACCTGTTCGAGAGCGGCCCCGTTCATGGCGCCGGACCCTAGCGATGAGCGCCGCGCTTGGAAAGGCGGTGGGGCTGTGGCGAAAGGGCGCGCGCCCTAAGCGGGTGTTGGGGATGGCGCCGCGGTCATTCCGCGCCCATCCGCCCGATTGAACGGCGGCTGGATTGGGTGTAGCGCGACCGGCTGCGGCGGGCGACCGCGCGGGCGGAGATCACCAAGCTTGGGCGACACGGCCCCCGCGCCAACCCAGACGCCCGATGGCGCTCCGCGCCGTGGTCGCCGCCGAAGCGTCGCCGCCCTGACTCTGGGCGCCGTCGGCGTCGTCTTTGGCGATATTGGCACCAGCCCGCTCTACGCCTTGCGCGAGGCGCTCGCCCATTCGCGGCCCGTGGGCTCGCCGCTCATCGCCGTGCTGGGCGTGGTGTCGCTGATCCTGTGGACCCTGACCCTCATCGTCACCATCAAATACATCACCGTGCTGATGCGGGCGGACAACAAGGGCGAGGGTGGCTCCGTCGCCCTGATGGCCCTGGCCCAGCGCGTGTCGGGCGGAACCTCCAGGCTGTTGTTCCTGGTCGGCGTCATCGGTGTGGCGCTGTTTTTCGGAGACGGGGTGATCACGCCGGCCTTTTCGGTGCTGTCCGCCGTGGAGGGGCTGAGCGTCGCGCCGCACATCGGTCACACCCTGACGCCGATGGTGCTGCCTGTGGCCGCCGGCATCCTCGTGGCCCTGTTCCTGGTCCAGGCCAGAGGCACACACAGGGTCGCCTCGCTGTTCGGACCGGTGATGGCGACGTGGTTCCTGGTCCTGGCGGCCCTCGGGGTGATCAACATCGTCAAGGATCCGTCGGTCTTCTGGGCCTTCAATCCCTATTTCGCCGTCCGTTTTCTGATCGAGAACCGCTTCGTCGGCTTCGTCATCCTCGGCAGCGTGTTCCTCGCGGTGACGGGCGCGGAGGCGCTCTACGCCGACATGGGCCAGTTTGGCCGCCGCCCGATCCGCTTCGCCTGGCTGTGGATCGTCTGGCCGTGCCTGGCGCTGAACTATCTGGGCCAGGGCGCCCTGGTCCTCCATCACCCCGGCGCCCGCCACAATCCATTCTTCGTGATGACGCCCCACGCGGTCTATTGGCCGGTGCTGGCGCTGGCGACGGCCGCCGCCGTGATCGCCAGCCAGGCGGTGATCACCGGCGCCTATTCCATGACCCAACAGGCCGTGCAGCTCGGCCTGCTGCCGCGCATTTCCATTACGCGCACGTCCGAGACCCAGACCGGCCAGATCTTCGTGCCGGCGGTCAACACACTGATGATGGTTGGCGTGCTGGTTCTGCTCGTCGTCTTCCAGACCTCGCACCGCCTGGCCAGCGCTTACGGCGTGGCCGTGACCGGCACCATGTTCGTGTCCACCTGTCTGGCCTATGTCGTGGCCCGCCGCCTGTGGAAATGGAGCTGGCCGCGGGTGCTGGCGCTTTTCATTCCGATCACCATCGTCGACAGCGTGTTCCTCGCCTCCAATCTCACCAAGCTGGTCGATGGGGCCTGGATTCCTTTGGTGTTCGGCATTGGCCTTGTCGTTCTGATGCAGACCTGGACCAAGGGCGTCGCCATCCTCAACGCCAAGGCGTTGGCCGAGAGCGTGCCGCTGGTCGACATCATCGAAATGCTGAAAGCGCGTCCACCCCACCGAGCGCCGGGGGTCGCCATTTTTCCGACGTCGACGCCAGACCTCGCGCCGGTGGCTTTGCTGCACAACCTCAAGCACAGCCAGGTGCTGCACGAACGCAATGTGATCCTGACCATCCGCACGGCGGAGACGCCCAGGGCGCCGCCGGGAGACCGGGTTCGCGTCGAGCCGATCAACGCCGACTTTACCCGCGTGACCATCACCTACGGCTTCATGGAGAGCCCAAACGTTCCGCGCGCCCTCGCCGAATGCAAAAAGCAGGGGCTGAAGTTCGACATCATGACCACCAGCTTTTTCCTCGGCAAACGCAAGGTGGTGCCGGACGCGCGCTCCGGCATGCCGCTCTGGCAGGATCGCCTGTTCATCTTCCTGCAGAAGAACGCCGCCAATCCGACCCAGTTTTTCCACATCCCGCCCGGCCGGGTGATCGAACTCGGCGCCCAGATGACGGTCTAGAATTCGCGGCTTGCGCATGAAGGCCGCGCGGGGCTTTAAGCGCCCGGCATTCCCCCGGAGACCCCATGACCGCCGATTCCCGCCCCAAGAAGGTTGTGCTCGCCTATTCCGGCGGCCTGGACACCTCGATCATCCTCAAGTGGTTGCAGCGGGAAGTGGGCTGCGAGGTGGTGACTTTCACCGCCGATCTCGGCCAGGGTGAGGAACTCGGCCCAGCGCGCGAGAAGGCGCTGCTTCTCGGCGTCAAGCCGGAGAACATTTTCGTCGAGGACCTGCGCGAAGAGTTCGTGCGCGACTTCGTGTTCCCGATGTTCCGGGCCAACACGGTCTATGAGGGCCAGTATCTCCTCGGCACCTCCATCGCCCGGCCGCTGATCGCCAAGGCGCAGATCGACATCGCCCGCAAGGTCGGGGCTGACGCGGTCTGTCACGGGGCTACCGGCAAGGGCAACGACCAGGTCCGGTTCGAGCTCGGCTACTATGCTCTGGAGCCGGACATTCGCGTCATCGCCCCCTGGCGGGAATGGGAATTTAAGAGCCGTGAAGCTCTGCTGGCCTTCGCCGAGGCGCACCAGATCCCGATCGCCAAGGACAAGCTGGGCGAGGCGCCGTTCAGCGTCGACGCCAACCTCCTGCACTCGTCATCGGAGGGGAAGGTGCTGGAAGACCCGGCCCGCGCCGCGCCCGAGTTCGTCCACATGCGCACCATCGCTCCGGAAGACGCGCCGGACGAGGCCGCGACCTTCTCGATGGATTTCGAAGGGGGCGATCCGGTGGCTATCGACGGCGAGCGCCTGTCGCCCGCGGCCCTGCTGACCCGGCTCAACCGGCTCGGCCATGACGCCGGCGTCGGCCGCCTCGACCTGGTCGAGAACCGTTTTGTCGGCATGAAGTCGCGCGGAATCTACGAAACGCCTGGTGGGACGATCCTGCTGGCCGCGCACCGAGGAATCGAATCAATCACCCTAGACCGTGGGGCGGCGCACCTCAAGGACGAACTGATGCCGCGCTATGCGTCATTGATCTATAACGGTTTCTGGTTCTCGCCTGAGCGCGAGATGCTGCAGGCCGCGATCGACCACTCTCAGGCTTTGGTCAGCGGCCGCGTAAGGGTGAAACTCTACAAGGGAAATGTCGCCGTCGTCGGCCGCGAGAGCCCCTATTCGCTCTACGATCAGGACCTCGTCACCTTCGAGGAAGGCGCGGTCGCCTATGACCATCGGGACGCCGCCGGCTTCATCAAGCTTAACGCCCTGCGCCTGCGGGTGCTGGCGCGGCGTGATGCGCGCGGGCGTTAGGCCGGGGCGGCGGCGCTCAGCACCGCGAGATAGCCGCCCGCCGTGCGCATGCGCGGCGTGACGCCCTTGGCCTGGAGCAGGCCGCTCATCCGCCGCAGGCTCCAGCACGGCGTGTGCATGAACATGTGATGCTCGCAGTGGTAGTTCACATAGTAGGGCGCAATGAGCGCCCGCTCGATCAGATTGGCGTGGGTGGTGCGGGCGTGGCGCAGCGGGTCCGGTTCGTCCTTGGCCACCAGGGCATGCTCGGCGATGTTGCGCAGGCGGGTCACCAGTTGGAACCAGGTCGCGCGCGGCAGAAGCCACAGAGCGAACCAGCCCCACCCATAGCCGGCGAGCGTAAAGGCGGCGATGGCGATGGCGTTGACGATCAACCAGCGGCGCTGGCGGCGAACCTCGTCGGCGAGGATCGCCGCTAGAGGCTCCTTGCGCGCCTTAAGGCGGGCGACGAGGCGTCCGAAACGTTGCTTGAACCATGTCTGGCCGGTGAGATCGCGGAGGATCTTGCGTTTCAGCGACGCGCGCGTGATCGGGAAGGGGGCGGAAAGTCCGAGG
>DATCEL010000426.1:0-2247 GCA_036510115.1 Caulobacteraceae bacterium | reverse complement strand
GGCAGCAATAGTTTCCGTCTTCCTTGTTGCCGAGAAGGCCGCCGCAGAACGGCGCTTCGGTTCCGTGATGGAGAAGCACGTCGCGTTCTTCCTGGCTCAGATCGGCCTCAAGACGCGTGCGCTCGGCGTCGCTCGGCGGCTCGAGATTGAAGCCTGAATGTGAAACCCTGGTGGGTGAAGAGCTGTCCGCCATGACCGATCCAATGCTTGCTTGGCGCGCGCCTGGAGTTGTCAAGCCGCGGCGCCGCGTCTAACCCCAACGCACATAGGACGAAATCGGACAACCCGCAGGCGATGTTCTCGAAAATCTTGATCGCCAACCGCGGCGAGATCGCGGTGCGGGTCATCAAGACCTGTCGCCGGCTCGGTGTCCGGACGGTTGTCGTCTTCTCCGAGGCCGACGCCGATTCGCTCGCCGTGGAGATGGCCGATGAGAGTGTGCTCATCGGGCCGCCGCCGGCCGCCGAATCCTATCTGCTGGCCGATCGGATCATCGCCGCCGCCCGCGAGACGGGCGCGCAGGCCATCCATCCCGGCTTCGGTTTCCTCTCGGAGAACGCCGGCTTCGCCCGCGCCTGCGCCGCCGCCGGCCTGACCTTCATCGGTCCCAATCCGGACGCGATCGACGCCATGGGCGACAAGATCCAGTCCAAGAAATTCGCCATGGCCGCTGGCGTCAGCGTGGTGCCGGGGCATGTCGGGGAGGTTCGCGATACCGCGCACGCCATCGAGATCGCCGAGGAAATCGGCTACCCGGTGATGATCAAGGCCTCCGCCGGCGGCGGCGGCAAGGGCATCCGCATCGCCTGGAATCGTCGCGACGCCGAGGAGGGTTTTCCGGCCGTCCGCGCCGAGGCCAAGGGCGCCTTCGGCGACGACCGCATCTTCATCGAAAAGTTCATCGAAAATCCGCGCCACATCGAGATCCAGGTGTTGGGCGACAAGCACGGTCACGTGGTGCACCTGTTTGAGCGCGAGTGCTCGATTCAGCGCCGCAACCAGAAGGTGATCGAGGAAGCGCCATCGCCTCTGCTCGACGCGGCCACGCGCGCGGCCATGGGCGCTCAAGCCGTGGCCCTGGCCCAGGCGGTGGCCTACGATTCCGCCGGCACCGTCGAGTTCGTCGCCGGCCAGGACAAGGCCTTCTATTTCCTGGAGATGAACACCCGCCTGCAAGTCGAGCATCCGGTGACCGAACTGATCACCGGGATCGATCTTGTCGAACAGATGCTGCGCGTCGCGGCGGGCGAGCCGCTCGGCTTCGACCAGGCGAGCCTCGCCATCGACGGCTGGGCCGTGGAGAGCCGCATCTACGCCGAGGATCCTTACCGCAATTTCCTGCCCTCGATCGGGCGCCTCGTCCGCTACCAGCCGCCAGTGGAGGGCGATTGCTGCGCCTGGCGCGTGCGCAACGACACCGGCGTGCGCGAAGGCGATGAGATCTCGATGTTCTACGATCCGATGATCGCTAAGCTGTGCGTCTGGGCCCCGCGGCGCGACGCCGCGGTCGATGGCATGGGCCGAGCGCTCGAGGCGCTCCACATCGAAGGTGTGGGCCACAACACGGCCTTTCTCTCCGCGGTGATGGACCAGGAGAGATTCCGGTCCGGCGCGCTCTCCACGCGCTATATCGCCGATGAGTTCCCGAATGGGTTCCACGGCCTGCCGCCGACGCCCTGGCAGCTCGACCTCGCCGCCGCTGTCGCCGCTCATATGCACCGCACCGTGTCGATGAGGGCGGCTCACCTCGATACCGGCCTTTCCCGCGACTTCCGCGCCGATTGGGTGATCGTCTGCGGCAGATCGCGGCGGACGGCGCGGCTGACCGCCGATAGCGAGGGTCTCGACGTCCATTTTCCCGACGAGGATCGGTCGGTGCGACTCGACCGCGTGGACTGGCGCCCCGGAGCGTCGCTTTTCCACGGTCGTCTGGATGGGCGCGAATTCACCGCCACGGTGGCCCCGGCCGCCGAGGGGTTCGCGATCCGCCATCGGGCGGCCAGCCTGCGCGCTTTGGTGCTCACCCCGATGTCGGCCGATCTGCATGAGCGACTGCCGGGGAAGATCGCGCCAGACACCTCCAGGCTGGTAGTGTCTCCAATGCCGGGTCTGGTGATCTCCAGCGATGTCAGGGCGGGCGACGAGGTCAAGGAGGGCCAGGTGCTATTCGTCGTCGAGGCGATGAAAATGCAGAACATCATTCGCGCCGAGCGTGACGGAACCATCAAATCGGCACCCGCCAAAGCC
>DATCEL010000425.1:0-3278 GCA_036510115.1 Caulobacteraceae bacterium | reverse complement strand
CTCGAGGCCGCCCAGGATCAGGAAAGCGAAGGCGGTGATGATGTACCGTTTCCCGATCTCCTTGTGATCGACCGAAGAGAGCCATCCCTTCAGACCGGGCGCGGTCTCCCACATCCTCTGCAGGCGCGCGCCCGGGAAATCGCCGTCCACCTTGACGACGCGGGGGCGGCGGGAGTCTTCCCATGCGGTCACGACGGACGCCTCATTTCAAGGTCTCCAGGTAGCTGACCACAGCTGAAAGTTGCGGGCCAGAAAGATAGGTCTTCGGCATCTTCGCGCCCGGCTTCAGGGCCTGGGGATTGCCGATCCATCCGGAGAGGCCGCCGACGGTGTTGGGAACGGTTCCCGCCGCCAGCGTCGCGCGGCTCATCACGTGGGTGAGATCCGGGCCGACGACATCCGCGCCTGGGCGACGGACGACGGACAAGTTCATGCCACGCACGTCGTGGCAGGCGGCGCAATGACCGGCAAAGACCGCCTCGCCAACCGACCCGGGATCGGCCCCCGGGGTGGGCGCCGGCTGCGTCTGATGCCGTCTCCACGCTTCGAAGACGGCCGGCGGCTGGGCGACCACATCCAGGCCCATCCTCGCGTGTTCGATGCCGCAGAATTCGGCGCACTGGCCGTGGTAGCGACCGGCCCTGTCGGCTTGCAGCCAGGCGAGGTTGGTCTGGCCGGGAATGGCGTCGGTCTTGCCGGTCAGGGCCGGCGCCCAGAAGGAGTGGATGACATCGGCGCTAACGAGCTTGACCAGAACCGGCTCGCCGGTGGGAATATGAATCTCGTTGGCGGTGACGAAGCCCTCGGCCGGATTGCCGGAGAGATAGCGCACCTGCCACCACCACTGGCGGCCGGTGACCTCGAGCGTCAAACGCGGCTTTTGTCTCGGGGAGTCGATAGTCGCCAGCACGCCCACGGTCCAGCCCATGGCGCCGACCAAGGCGATCACCGTCAGCGGCATCCCCACCCAGAACCATGCCAGTCCTCCGGTCCCGCGCACCGCGGGCAACTCCGCCAGGCTATCGACTGTCCCGCGCCGGCGCCGCACCAGAACGCCAGCAACCACGGCGATGGTGATGATCGCAACCACGACCAGGGAAAGCGCGATCAGGCCCCACAACAGCACCGTCGCCGGGTCGGCCCTCGGCCCGAAAGTCTCGAGGTAGGTCATTGGCCGCGCCGGCGCGCCCTGGACCGCCAATCCGGTCACCGCGAGCCCACCCTGCTCACGCCCGCGCTGGGGCGGAGGCTTCGGAGCGTCGCATGGCCACGGCCATGGCGGCCATAATCGCCACCAGCACAACCGCGCCCGCCGGAATCCACATGATGATCCCGCCGAGTTGCTGGTCTTGGAGGGGCGTCAATCCCCATGCCTCGGTGGTGAGCCAATGGGGCGCGTACAGCGGCCGCGCCGCGAAGGTGATGACCGCGCCGAGGAAACCCATCTGCAGCGTCGTGAGTAGGGCGGCGGCGAGGAACTCGCCGAGGCGATATCGCACGGCGTCGAACAGGGCGACCCACAGCCACAGCGCCGTCGCGAACGCGGTCGCGTGCATCAGCCAGTAGAGGCCGACGCTCTCGAAGGTGGCCTGGTACGGTCCGGGGGCGTGCCAGAACCACAGCGCCACCGCGAAGGCGCCAGATGCCGCCAGAGCGCCGTGGGAAGGCGCGGCCCTCCCGGCCTCCCGCTGGCCAAGCCACGCTTTGACGAATACCCCCGGCCGGCCCAGAGCGATCAAGGGCGCGACGATCATCTCCAGGATCATGTGCTGGCCGACGCGAGCCGAAAACAGTGAAACCGATAGGGCGCAGAGCGGCGAGATCAGTGCCGCGACACCCAACGCCCAGCCGCTATAGAAGCAGCCGCGGCGCCATGACGGCACAGCCGCGCGATACGATCGATCGGTCAGCAGGGTGTAGGTGACGACAACCAATGCCAGCGCTGCCAAAAGCATCGGATCTAGGTTCCAGCGTGAAAACAGTGCGCCGGGATGCGGCGGCGCGCCGCAATAGGGAGAATAGGGAAACACCAAAGCCCCGCCTGAAACGATCCCCATCGCCACGACCCCGATTTCAGGTGGGTTACGACATCCGTTTCTTCAGCGCTTTTGTCCCAATTTGGTTCCTGCCTAGCCTGCCTGGCGCTGGCGGTCCGACTGCCAGGGCGTCGCGGCTTCTCCTTCGATCACGTAATTTCGCGTGACGGGAAGAGCGTCGACCCGTTTGGCGAGTTGAATCTGAAGGACGAACAGGCCGCCGTAGCGAAAGCCCATCTCGCTGCCGGCGAGATAGAACTCTCACATCCGGCAAAACCGCTCATCGTACAACTCCGCGACGCCGGCCCGGGCCGCCACGAACCGCCGACGCCATCACCGCAGGGCCGCATTCCGATCGTTCCATTGCCGCTTCAGGCGCAAGACCGCGTGCCAGGCCCGCGTGAGAATCCCCCGCCAGCGCAACGGGCGACGCGGTTCTGAAAGCGGCTCTCGCGGAGGCGCGCCACGCCGGCGTCGCCGGCACTGCCGACTGCGGCTGGGTTTTGTCTGGTCGTTCGCCGCTGGAGCGGCGCGGGAAATCGTCGCTACCTATCGAGCGTAACAACGTCTCGCGGTCGAGCGACTTCACCCACAAAGGCGCGGCCCGCCGTCCTCAGTTGAACGCCGTGGGCGTGGCGCTCGAACAGGGAACGTCGAGACGGTCTTCGAGATCACGAATGCGGCGGCTTACTGCTGATTGCTGGTCCCTCAGCTGGCAGCCAGCCCGGCTAAAACTGGCCACCTCGGCGACGGCGAGCAGGGTGCGCAGCTCAACTGAAAGCAGGCCAACCCCGTCGTCCACGCCTGATCAACGCCCCCGCCGCGATTGAAACACACTCACGCCAGGTGGACGGCGGTGTAAGGGGCGGACGCGGGTTCCTCACCGCAGTTCCCGACTTGGCCGTGCACAAATCTCTGATTGCGCGCCATTCGAGAAGTCTGTGATTCGGGGGCCGGACGCGGCAACGAACCGTCCGGCGCCATCACAAATGCGCGATGAAGTGGCCGAATTCTCTCGCTGAATTGCTTCCCCCATGCTTCCCCGACACTTCTCGCCGAGCTGAGAAGGTAGAGGTTTTTGTGATAACCCTTTGTTTTAAATGGTGCCGCCGGACAGGATTGAACTGTCGACCTCAGCCTTACCAAGGATGCGCTCTACCACTGAGCTACGGCGGCGTTCCCAGCACGGGGAGGCGCGGTGTTAGCGAAAGGGGCGGCCGGTGGGAAGCGAAATCGGCTTGA
>DATCEL010000424.1:0-4661 GCA_036510115.1 Caulobacteraceae bacterium | reverse complement strand
GTAATTGAACTCGAGGAAGGTCAGGGACAGCTCGTTGTCGATCCGGCTTTTGACGAACTCCAGGGTCAGCATCTTGTTGATGGTGAAGTGGACGCCGTAGTCGCGCAGGAACTCGATGTAGCCGAGCTTCTCCAGCCATTGCGCGTTGTTCAGCATGGCCGCGTCGGTGGGGCCGTCTCCGAAGGCGAGGAACGGCGTGAAGGCGCGGCGGATGCCGGCGATGTTGGCGGCGATGGTCTCGTCAGTGAGCAGCGGCCGCTGGGCGGTCTTGTCGGAGGGATCACCGACCTTGGTCGTGCCGCCACCCATGAGGACGATCGGACGATGCCCGGTCTGCTGCAGGCGGCGCAGGGTCATGATCTGCACCAGATTGCCGACATGGAGGCTGCTGGCGGTGGCGTCGAAGCCGATGTAGGCGGAGATCGGCCCCTTCAGCGCCGCCGCGTCCAGGCCCTGGAGGTCGGTTGCCTGGTAGACATGGCCGCGCTCGAGAAGAACCCGGACGAGATCGGATCGCGGCGTGAAATTCGGTGAGGGCTGCATGGAACGGCGCCTCAAGCCGGCTCGGCTTCCAGGCGTTTGTCGAGGTAGGCGCCCACGCGGGTCTCCACCTCGAAGAGGTTCTCGGTCCAGAAGTGACCGCCGTCTTCGACCAGTTCGTAGTCGATGACGATGCCCTTCTGCGTGCGCAGTTTGGTCACCACCTTCTCGACCTCGACGAACGGCACCACGGCGTCGGCCGAGCCGTGGAGAAGCAGGCCGGAGGCGGGGCAGGGGGCCAGGAAGCTGAAATCGTACATGTTGGTCGGCGGCGAGACGGAGATGAAGCCGTCGGTTTCCGGCCGCCGCATGAGCAGTTGCATGCCGATCCAGGCTCCGAAATCAAAGCCCGCCACCCAGCATTGCGAAGCCGCCGGGTTGGTCGTCTGCAGCCAGTCGAGGGCCGTCGCCGCGTCGGCCAGCTCACCGATGCCCTGGTCGAATTCTCCCTGGCTGCGGCCGACGCCGCGGTAGTTGAAGCGCAGCACGTTGAAACCGCGCTTCATGAACAGGTGGAAGAGCTGGACCGCCACCGGATGGTTCATGTGACCGCCCGCGCGCGGGTGCGGCGCAAGGATCAGGGCGATGGGCGCGGTGTCGTCCTTGCGCGGCGAATAGCGCGCTTCGATACGGCCGGCGCTGCCTGGCAGAACCAAATCAGGCAATGGGCAGTCCTTTTCGTTCAATGGCGCGGGCGAATAGTTGACTAGCGCGCTTGGTTTTACTAGATGCGCTTCGTCGGTCAGGCGACCGACCTCTCGCGGCGGCGGCTTTTAGCAAGAAGCGGCCGCAAATAGCGAGAAAAACCGCAGCGGACGCGCCATGCAGCTTAGCACCAAGGGAAGATACGCGGTCATGGCCATGACCGATCTGGCTGGGCGGCCCGGCGAAAAGGCGACCCCGCTCGCCGCCATCGCCGAAACCCAACAGATTTCCAAACCTTACCTCGAGCAACTGTTCTCGCGCCTGCGCCGGCGCGGCTTGGTGCGCTCGGTGCGCGGCCCGGGCGGCGGCTATCGCCTGGCCCGCGACGCCGGGGCCCTGAGCGTGGCCGAGGTGGTGGCGGCGGTCGATGAGCCGCTGCGCGCCACGCGCTGCGCCGGCGAGGGTCTCGGGTGCATGAAGGGCGGCGCCCGCTGCCTGACCCACGACCTGTGGGCCGAGACCGGACGGCAGATCGAAACCTATCTCGCCGGCGTCTCCCTGGCCGATGTCATCGCCGGGCGCCTGTCGCGGCGGGACGAGCGCGTCGCATGAGCGCCTATCTCGACTACAACGCCACGGCTCCAATCCGCCCCGAAGCCAGGGCGGCGACGCTGGCGGCTCTGGAAGTGGGCGCCAATCCGTCCTCGATCCACGCCGCCGGGCGCCGCGCGCGGGCTGTGCTTGAGAAAGCCCGGGGCGAGGTCGCGGCCCTGGTCGGCGCGCCCGCGAGCGCGGTCACCTTTGTCAGCGGCGGCGTCGAGGCCAACGCCTTGGCCATGGAAAGCGCCACGGAGAGCGGGCTCGATCGGATCATCGTCGGTGCGACCGAACACGACTCCATCTGGGCGACGGCCCACGCCCTTTCCGCCAATGTCGAGATCTGGCCGGTGGACGAGCGGGGCGTCGCCGACCTCGACTGGCTGGCCGATGCTTTGGCGCGCGGCGGACGGGCGCTGGTGTGCCTGATGGCGGCGAACAACGAGACCGGCGTGATCCAACCCGTGGCTCAAGTTGGGCGCATGGTGCGCGCGGCGGGTGGCTGGTTGCATGTCGATGGGGTACAGGCCGCCGGCAAGGGTGGGCTCGATTGGGCCGCATCCGGCGCCGATAGTGTCGCCCTTTCGGCTCACAAGCTCGGCGGACCGCAAGGCGCCGGCGCGCTCATCGCCGGCGAGCGGGCGACGATCAGCAGGCGGCTGCACGGCGGCGGCCAGGAACGCGGACGCCGGGCCGGGACGGAGAATCTCTCCGGCATCGCGGGCTTCGGCGCGGCGACCGTCGCCGCCCTACGGGACCTGCCCGCGCTATCGGGGCAGGCGGCGTGGCGCGACGATCTGGCCGAACGGATGGAGCGAGCCGGGGCGGTCGTGCTGGGCGCGGGCGCGCCGCGTCTCCACCAGACCCTATGCGTCGCAACACCCGGTTTTTCTGCGGAAATCCAAGTCATGTCGCTTGACCTGGCCGGGGTTATGGTGAGCGCCGGCGCCGCTTGCTCATCGGGCAAGGTCATGGCCAGCCGGGTGGTCGAGGCCATGGGCCGGCCGGATCTGGCGGCCTGTTCGATCCGCATCAGCGGCGGCTGGGCATCGAGCGAAGCCGATTGGCGGCGCTGCGGCGACGCCTGGGCCGAGGCTTTCGAGCGCCACGCGGCTCGCCTCAAGGAGTATGCCTGATGGCCGCCGTCCAGCAGACCCTCGCCAAGGTCGCCGATCTCGAGCGCTACAAGCACGGCTTTGTCAGCGAGATCGAACAGGAATTCGCGCCCAAAGGCCTTTCCGAAGCCACGGTTCGCTTCATCTCGGCCAAGAAGAACGAGCCGGAATGGATGCTGGCCTGGCGCCTGGCCGCTTTCGAGCGCTGGCAGGCCCTGGATGAGCCGACCTGGGCGCGGGTCGATTTTCCGAAGATCGACTACCAGGATGCCTATTACTACGCCGCGCCCAAGGAAAAGGTCGGCCCGGAGAGTCTCGACGAAGTCGATCCGGAGCTGCTCGCCATCTACGCCAAGCTCGGCATCTCTCTGAAAGAGCAGGAGGTTCTGGCCGGCGTGAAGGGCGCGCCCAAGTACGCGGTGGACGCGGTGTTCGACAGTGTTTCGGTGATCACCACCTTCAAGAAGGAATTGGCCGAGGCCGGGGTGATCTTCTGCTCGATGAGCGAGGCGATCCGCGATCACGGCGAGGTGGTGCGCGCCTATCTGGGTTCAGTCGTGCCGGTCTCGGACAACTATTTCGCCTGCTTGAACAGCGCGGTCTTCTCCGACGGCAGCTTCGTCTATGTGCCGCCGGGCGTGCGCTGCCCGATGGAGCTTTCGACCTATTTCCGGATGAACGCCGCCGAGTCCGGCCAGTTCGAACGCACCCTGATCGTCGCCGACAAGGGCGCCTACGTCTCCTATCTCGAAGGCTGCACCGCGCCGATGCGCGACGAGAACCAACTGCACGCCGCCGTGGTCGAGCTGGTCGCCCTCGATGACGCCGAGATCAAATATTCCACCGTCCAGAATTGGTATCCGGGAGACAAGGACGGCCGGGGCGGCATCTACAACTTCGTCACCAAGCGCGCCGATTGCCGCGGCCACCGCTCCAAGGTGAGTTGGACGCAGGTGGAGACCGGCTCGGCGATCACCTGGAAATATCCTTCGTGCGTGCTGCGCGGCGACGGCTCAAGCGGCGAGTTCTACTCGATCGCCATCACCAACAATCATCAGCAGGCCGACACCGGCACCAAGATGATCCACCTGGGCAAGGACACGCGCTCGCGGATCATCTCCAAGGGTATATCGGCCGGCCACTCGTCCAACACCTATCGCGGCCTGGTCTCGGCCCACCCCAAGGCCACCGGCGCGCGCAACTTTACCCAGTGCGACTCCCTGCTCATCGGCAAGCACTGCGGCGCCCACACCACGCCCTATATCGAGGCGCGCAACGCCTCGGCCAAGTTCGAACACGAAGCGACGACCTCGCGCCTCTCCGAAGACCAGCTCTTCTACGCCATGCAACGCGGGCTCTCCCAGGAAGAGGCGGTGCAGCTTCTGGTCAACGGCTTCGTCAAGGATGTGCTGCAGGAACTGCCGATGGAGTTCGCCGTCGAGGCTCAGAAGCTGGTGGCCATCTCCCTGGAAGGGAGCGTCGGGTGACGCTCTTGGCCATCGATCACGTCCAGGTCGCGATCCCCAGAGGCGGGGAGGGCGAGGCGCGCCGTTTCTATGGCGCCTTCCTCGGCCTCCGCGAGCAGGCGAAGCCGGCGAATCTGGCGGCGCGCGGCGGCTGCTGGTTCGAGAGCGGGGCCGTGAAAGTCCACTGCGGCGTGGATGAACCGTTTCGCCCGGCGCGCAAGGCCCACACCGCCTTTCGCGTCGATGACGTCGCCGCCCTGGCCGGTCGCGGCCGGGACGCCGGCTTTGAGGTGGCGGG
>DATCEL010000423.1:0-2660 GCA_036510115.1 Caulobacteraceae bacterium | reverse complement strand
GAGCCGCGGGTTCCTTTCGGCCAACTCGTCGAGGCTGGCCTGGTCAGACCGGGCGATCTCATCTGGTGCCCCAAGGGTGAACGCGCCGCGCGCGTGAGGGCCGACGGCAGTCTGGTGGCCGGCGACCTCACCGGCTCGATCCACAAGGTGGGAGCGATGATGCAGTCCCAGCCGGCGTGCAACGGCTGGACCTACTGGCACATTCGCACCGATACCGGCCTCGCGCCGATCGACATCCTGCGCGACAAGATGCGCGCCGCCATGGCGGCCTGACAGGCGCCTAGGATTCGATCCGCAGGGCTTTTTTGAACACCGAGGGGGTTGTCGAGAGGGCTTCCGGCATCGGGGTCCAGGCTAGTTCCGCATCCGGCGTCTCGATGCGGGCGGCATAGACCGTCAGCGTCAGGGAAAAGTGGGTGAAGACATGCTCCACTTCACCCACCAGCCGCCAGTCCGCGCCCAGCGGCGCGGCCGCCAGCGCTTCAGCCGCCGTCCAGGGCTCCGCTCGCCACGCGCCGGTCGGAAGACCGAGCATGCCGCCCAACAGGCCCTTGGGCGGACGCCGCACGAGCCCGACCTGTCCGGCCTGCTCGATCCGATAGGCGACGCCATGGCGGTGCGGCCGGGCGATCTTGGCGGTCCGGCGCGGAAAGGTCTGCGGCGCGCCGCCGGCCCTGGCCAGACATTGGGCCGCCAGCGGACAGCTTGAACAATTCGGAATCCCCGGGCGGCACAGGGTGGCGCCAAGGTCCATCATCGCCTGCGCCCAGTCGCCGGGGCGCCCGGTCGCGACAAGGGTGGCGGCCAAGGCGCGAAGTTCGGCCTTAGCGGCCGGCACGGGCGTCGGCACGGCGAACAGACGGGCGACAACCCGCTCGACATTGCCATCGACGACATTGGCCGGTCGGTCGAAGGCGATCGCGGCAATGGCGGCGGCCGTATAGGCGCCGACGCCCGGGAGGGTCCGCAACTCAGCTTCCGTGGATGGGAAGGCGCCGCCGAACTCGCCCGCGACCCGCCGTGCGCAGAACAGGAGATTGCGCGCCCGGGCGTAGTAGCCGAGCCCGGCCCAGGCGGCCATGACGTCAGCATCCGCGGCGGCGGCCAGGTCGACGACGCTTGGCCAGCGGCGCGTGAACGCCAGAAAATAGGGCGTGGCGTGCGCCACGGTGGTCTGCTGCAACATGATTTCGGACAGCCACACCCGATAGGGATCGGTCCGCTGACCGCCCTTCGCTCGCCACGGCAGGGCGCGTGCGTTGGCGTCGTACCAGCCGAGAAGATCGGTGCGGATTTTGGCGACGGATGTCATGCTTGGGCCTAGTATAGGCGGCGATGATCCGAAAGCTGCCAACCCCGGCCGAAGCCGCGCGAATCCTGGCCGAGCGTCGAACCAAGCCGGTGCGCAGGCCCCCGCCTCTCGCCGCCAGGGCCCTCGCCGCGACGCTGCGAGCGCTGGATGCGAAATACGGCCAGGGCGCCGACGGGCTGAAGGCCCGCTGGAGCGAGATCGTCGGTAAGACCTTGGCCCGCCGCACTGAGCCGGTCAGGCTATCGAGTGGGCGCGCGGGCGGCGGCGCGACGCTGGAGATTCGCGTCGATGGCCCGGTCGCCACCCTCATTCAGCATCAGGCGAGCGAGATTCTGGCCAGGGTCAATCTGTTCCTGGGCCCCCAGGCCGTCGAGCGCCTGCGCATCGTCCAGGGGAGGTTGCGTGGCGCGACCCGCTCCCTCGCCCCTGTCAAACTCCGTCCCAGGGGTCCGCTCGACGCCGCCAAGGAACAGGCGCTGGCCGAGAGCCTCTCCGGGCTGCCGGACGGCCGATTGAAAAGCGCGCTCGCGCGCCTCGGTCGCGAGGTTATGCGCGGCGAGCGGCCTTGACGCGGTCCGTGCAGGCGCTAAAGGCGCCGGACTTTGGACCGGCGCGGAATCGCGCTCTATCTCCCCGCTGAACGGGAACTGCCCATGCGACTTCTCGCCACCCTCGCCGCCGTCCTCGCCGTCGCTTCGCTGGCCGGATGCCAGAAGGCCTCGACCGGCGCGGCCGCCGACGACATGACGCTTGGCAATCCCAAGGCGCCGGTCACGGTGATCGAATACGCGTCGGTTTCGTGCCCGCACTGTGCGGCCTTCAACAATGACGTCTTCCCGACGCTGAAAGCCAAGTACATCGACACCGGCAAGGTCTTCTACGTGGCTCGCGAGGCCCTCACCTCCGATCCGTCGATCGCGGCCGCGGGCTTCCTCACCGCCCGCTGCGCGGGCAAGCAGAAATATTTCGAGGTTGTCGACGCCATCTATCACGCCCAAGCTCAGATGGAGGCCAGCGGCGATCCCCATGCGGTCCTGCTGCAGATCGCTCGTTCCGTCGGCCTGACCGACGCCCAGTTCGAGGCCTGTATCCGCGATCCGGCGGCGGTGAAGGCGCTCAACGACCGCTGGAACCGCTACGTCACTGACGACCAGATCAACGCCACGCCGACGCTGGTGATCAACGGCAAGGTCTACGCCAAGGGCGAGATGTCCGTAACCCAGCTCGAAACCGCCATCACTCAGGCCGGCGGAGGCAAACCGTCCACGTGATCGCGCGCCGACCCGGCATCCGTTTGTTGTTCGCTGGCGTCTTGGCGCTCGCCTTCGCCGGCCATGCCCTTGCCGCG
>DATCEL010000422.1:0-2127 GCA_036510115.1 Caulobacteraceae bacterium | reverse complement strand
CCCGCCCGGCCGTCGCCTTCGGCGCGGACCTGATCGCCGGCTTTCCCACGGAGACAGAAGCCGCGTTCGAGAACAGCCTCGCCTTTATCGAAGAAGCGCGGTTGGCGTTCCTGCATGTCTTTCCCTATAGCCCGCGCCCCGGAACCCCGGCCGCTCGCATGCCTCAGCATCCCGGCGGACTCATCCACGCCAGGGCCCGGCGCTTGCGCGCCGCCGGGGAAGCCGCCCTCGCGCGCCATCTGACCCGCCGCATCGGCGCTCACGCCATCGGTCTGGTGGAACAAGCTGGCCGGGCCAGGGCGGAAGACTTTACCGAGATCGTGTTTGACGGCGAGGCCGAGCCTGGGGAGCTGATCGAGGGCGTCATCGTCTCTCACGACGGCCGCCGCGCCCGGCTGGCCTCGTGGTCTCGCGCATGACAAGCCGGTCAATCAGCCGCCCCGTCCGCGACGCCTGAATGTCTGACGCCAACAAGAGCTGGCTGAAACGCCTGGGCGAGGGCCTGTCGCGTACGTCGCGGCAGATGAACGAGCAGGTTGCCGGCGCTCTGGGCGCCCGGCCGCTCGATCAGGCCCGTCTCGACGCTCTTGAGGAGATGCTGATCGAAGCCGACCTTGGGCCAAAAGCCGCGGCGCGGATTGCCGAGGTCTTCGGGGCGCGGCGCTTCGGCAAGGCCTCCACGGACGAAGAGGTCAAGGAGGTGTTGGCCGAGGCGGTGGCAGGTGAGCTCATCCCGCGTCAGGGACGGTTCGATCCCCTCGCTGGCCCCAAGCCGTTCGTGGTCCTGTTTGTCGGCGTCAACGGCTCGGGCAAAACGACGACACTCGGCAAGATCGCCCATGACCTGACGCGCCGCCCGGCCAAGGTGCTGATTGCCGCCTGCGATACTTTCCGCGCCGCCGCCGTCGAGCAGCTGGAGGCGTGGGCGAAGCGCGCGCGGGCCGACTTCATCAGCGCGCCCCCGGGCGCCGACGCCGCCGGCCTCGCCTATGACGCCCTGGAGCGCGCCAAGGCGGAAGGTCACGACGTACTGCTCATCGACACCGCCGGCCGTCTGCAGAACAAACAGGGCTTGATGGACGAACTGACCAAAATGATCCGTGTGTTGCGCAAGTTGGATCCCGACGCTCCGCACGAAGTGCTGCTCGTGCTCGACGCCACGGTTGGCCGCAACGCCCTCGCCCAGGAAAACATCTTCGGCAACGCCATCGGGGTCACCGGTATCGTCATGACCAAGCTCGACGGGACGGCGCGCGGGGGCGTGCTGGTGCCCGTGGCCCAGGCTTCCGACTCGCCGATCATGCTCATCGGCGTCGGCGAGGGGATTGAGGATCTGCAACCCTTCGACGCCCGCGCCTTCGCCCGATCGCTGGTGGGTCTGGAGGCGAACGCGCATGGTTGAGGCGCACTCTCGCGCGCCGCGCTGGTTCACCACCGTCGTGGACGGCGGGCCGGGCGTGCTGTTCATCGGCGCCTATCTGATCACCCGTGATTTCCGCGTGGCGACCGAAGTTCTGGTCGCCGCCGCCGTGGTGGCGCTCACTGCGTCACTCATCGTCGAGCGGCGCCTCCGGGCCCTGCCGACGACGGTTGGCGTGCTGGCGGTGGGCTTCGGCGGCCTGTCGCTGCTACTGCGCGACCCGCAGATTCTGAAGATGAAGATGAGCATCGTCGATGGCCTGCTCGGAGCGGCGTTGTTTGTCGGCGTGGCGCTCAGAAAGAACCCATTGAAGCTGCTTCTCGGATCGTCTTTCGCGCTTCCGGAAAAGGCCTGGGCGACGCTCGCGATCCGCTACGGCGCGTTCTGGTGGGCCTGCGCGCTCGGCAATGAGATTGTTCGCCGCACCCAGAGCGATCACACCTGGGTTCTGTTCCGCGCCGGCGCCCTCGCCGCCGCGGTGGTGTTCGCCCTCGCCCAAACCCCGTTTCTCCTCAAGCACAACGTTGCCGGCGAGAAAGCCGAACCGCCTCCGCCGGACCTCGGCGTCTGAGAGCTAAGATGAGCCGACCACGGAAGGTCTGTCGTCAAACCGACGTGAAAATGCGATACGGTGAAGATCGGTAAATTCACCCGCCGTCAGAACACGAGGCGCGCGCCATGGCCAAGACCAAAGTCAAACCGTCCGC
>DATCEL010000421.1:0-4805 GCA_036510115.1 Caulobacteraceae bacterium | reverse complement strand
CGCCCGGGTGTTCGCGAACGCAATGAGACGCCCGGAACTCGCCAGCGCCAGCTTCGAGATCGCCGGCCACACCGACGCCACCGGTTCGCCGGCGCGTAACCGAATCCTCGCCCAGCAGCGCGCCGATGCGGTCAGACAATTCATGATCGAACAAGGCGCTGACGCCACCCGCCTCAAAGCGGTCGGCTATGGATCCGATCAGCCGGCCGACTCGAAGAATCCCGACGCGGCGGTGAATCGCAGAGTGGAGGCGCGGCGACTGAGCTAACCCGCCCTTGGCCGTTGGGCGCAATGAGTCAACGACATTTGCTGGTTCAGGGGGCGGATGAAGACGTTGAGGCAAATATCGGGACTCGCAGCGGTCTTCGCCGTGGCAGGGATACCGTGCTTGGCCGTGGCGCAATCCGCCCCGCCGCCTGGCGCCTTGCCAACGCCCCAGCAACTCAACCCGGCCGGACAATCCCAGGCTCAGCCTTCGCCCCGGCGACACGATATCATGGAGGCGCCGGGCCAGGGAGCGTGCCCGCTTGCCGATTCCCCGCTGACTTTCCGCCTGACCAGCGTCGAGTTTCAGGGCATCAAGACCCTGACGCCGGCGGAACTCGCGCCCGCCTACGGAGAATTCGTCGGCAAGGACATCAAGATGTCCACCCTGTGCGAGATTCGCGACCGAGCGGCGGCGATTATCTTCCACAAAGGCATTTTGGCCCGAGTCGATATCCCGCCGCAGCACATCGCCGATGGCCATCTCGTCCTGCAAGTGATCGAGGCCCGCATCGCCTCGGTGCGCGTGATCGGCGCCGCCGGTCCCGGGCAATCCAAGGTCGAGGACTACATCGAACGCCTGCGCGGCCTCGCACCGTTCGATCTGCATACCGCGCAACGCTACCTGCTTCTGGCCTCGGATGTGCCAGGCATGCACGTGACGGCGTCCCTGTCGCCATCGCCCCAAGGGCCCGGCGCGGTGGACATGGTGGTCAACGTCACCCGCGATCCAGTCGACGTTATCGTCAATGTGGAGAACTATGGCTCGAAGGAACTCGGACCGTGGGGGGCGCTGGCGCGGGTCGATTTGAACGGCCTTACTCCCTTGGGCGAGCGCACCAGCCTGATCGCCTATTCGACCCTGTTCGACGATGAGCAGCAGGTGGTTCAACTGGTGGAGGAAGCGCGGTTCGGCTCGGATGGGCTGCTCGGGCGCATCTCCCTCGCCTACGGTCGCGATCACCCTGGCGCGGAGCTCGCTCCGCTCGACCTCCGAGGCAAGTCCTTCGTTGGCTCGGCTCAGCTCGTCTACCCGTTCATTCGTTCCCGCCGCGAAAACCTGAACGTCACCGGCGGTCTGGACTTCGTGGACCAAAAGACCGAACTGACGGGCGCCGGCACGCTCAACGACGACCATCTGCGGATTATCTATCTGCGGCTGGATGGGGACTTGCGAGAGAACCTGGCCCTCGGCTCCGACATCGCCGGTGGCATCGAGGTGCGCCAGGGGCTCGAGTGGCTGGGCGCGAGCCCTGTCGGCCAGGTGAATTTGTCACGTACCGGCGCCCATCCGGATGCGACCGTGCTGCGCGTCGACGGTCATTGGGTGACCCAGTGGACGAGCAAGTTCTCGACAGCGGTCTCGCTTCAGGCCCAGTACGCCAACGATCCGGTGTTGCCCTACGAGGAGCTTCAGATCGGCAACCTGACCGTCGGTCGCGGCTACGACCCGTCTTCAGTGGCCGGCGATCGCGGCGTCGCCGGCTCTTTCGAGGCGCGGCTTGGACCCTACAGGCTCACGCCCTGGGCGACGGTTCAGTTCTACGGATTCTACGACGCCGCCTATGTGAAGAGCCTGGTCGATTCATCCACCTTCACGCGCACCGTTATTTCCGCTGGCGGCGGCCTGCGCATCGGTTTCACGCCCAGACTGAGCCTGGATGTTGTCTACGCCAATCCTTTCGACCGCATAAACAGTTTTGCCCCCACATCACCGCCCGCCCGCGTACTGGTGAGCCTGGTGGCGCGTTTCCCCTGAAAGTGAAGGCGCCTGGAATGAGCACGCTCCAACCAACTCGCAGCCGTCGCATGATCAAAACCGCGTTCTGCGGTGTGGCTGCCACCGCCATCTTGGCCGGGGCGCCGGCGTGCGCCCAGGTGGGCGTCTCGGGGTTGAAGTTGTCCAACGGCGCTGCACTCACGACGTCTGGCATTATCCAGATCGCGAACTCGAGTTGCGGGACCCATCCCTCGTGCGACAGCTTTCTGACCGTGACCGACGTGGGAACCGCGGCGCTGCCGCAGACGAACATCGGGGTCAATATTTCGCGAGCGATCATCCGATGGTCGCAATTCAACATTGGCTATACCAACGGCGCGAATTTCGAGACGGTGGAATTCAACTTCAACGCGCGCAATGACATTGTCATCAATCTCGTTGCCTCGCCGACGAACAGCGCCACCCAGATTAACGGCGATTTGATTGGCCACTGGTCTCAGTCCCAGGGCCCCGGCGGCAACATCTGGATCATCAACCCGGCGGGCGTGGTCTTCGGCGCCAACTCGGTGGTCAACACCGGCGGCCTGCTCGCCACCACATCGCTTCTCACCAACCAAGCCAATTTCCTGGCCGGCGGCGCGACGGCGACCTTTGGTCCCGCTCCGGCCGGGAGCGAAGTCCAGGTGGGTGGAACGATTACCGGCTTCGGCGGAACTCTGGCTTTCATCGCCCCGGTGGTCGTGACCGCGGCGACCGCCAACATCACCGGATCTCCGCCTGTTGGGCCGTGCGTCGGAGCCACCACCTTCTGCGGCACGGACGTGCTCTATGCGGCCGCCAGCGCCTACAGCATCACTTTCGCGCCCAACGCCCACAACGACCTCGATCTCTTCTCATTCGTCGTGCCAGCCGGCGGCGGGACAGGGTCGACGACGCCAATGACGCTGGCGGGGACGACAAGCGCCGGAAACGTCTACATCGCTGCGGTCAATCAGGCGGCGGTGGTCGGTGCGGTCGTGGCGCCAGGGGCGATAACCGCGACAACCGCCGGCGGCAGCAACGGCGACATCGTCCTCTCGGCCGGGGGCGGGTTGCAAACCACGACGGGCGAAGTCTCGCCAGTCGCCTCTCCGGGCGCGGGCGAGACCGACGTCACCTTCGGGGGCGCCCTTTCGGCGGGCCATTCGATCAATCTCGTGGGCGACGGTTCACTCGCCATGACAAGCCCGGCGACGGCCGGGACCGGGGACGTGGACATAACCGCCGTCGGGCCATTTAACGGACTGACCGCGACACTCTCGGCGCCGGCGGGCGCGGTCAGTGTCAACGCGGCCAGTTTCAGCGTCGGCTCGGCCAACGCACTGAACGCGGTAACGCTCACCGGGACAGGGGCAGGCGCCGATACCATCGTCACCGCCGCCACGTCCGCGACGAGCAATGTCGATATCACCGGTGGGGGCGCCCTCAACGCCGGCGCGGCCTTATTGTTCGCGCCGGAGGGCGGCGTCACTGTCAGCACCGCCAGTTTTGACGTCGGTAGCGTTAACGCCTTGGACACCGTCAGCCTGACCGGTACTGGGACGGGCGCGAACGCCATCGCCACCTCGGCCACGTCTCAGACCGGCGACCTCGACATCGCCGGCGGGGGCGCCCTCAACGCTCACACAGCCTCGCTCTCAGCGTCGGAGGGTAGTGTCACCGTCAACGCCGCCAGATTCGATGTCGGCACGGTCACCGCACTCGACACCGTCAGCCTTACGGGCGCCGGGATCGGCCCGAACGCCATCGCCACATCGGCGACGTCTCAATCTGGTAGCCTTGATATCACCGGCGGGGGGAGCCTCGACGCCCACAACGCCACGCTTACCGCCCTGGCAGGAAACGTCGACGTCAATACCGCCGGCTTCGATGTCGGATCGGTTGTCGGCTTGGCCGTCAACCTCACTGGAACCGGGACCGGCCCCAGCTCGATCGCCGTCTCCGCGACCGCCGAGAAGGGTGATCTCAATATCGTCACCGGCGGGTCGCTCGACGCCCACTTGGCGGCCCTGTCGTCTTCGGCAGGCAACGTCTTGGTCTCGGCGGGACCGAACGGAAGCAGCAACCTGGCGGATTTCATCGCAATCGGGCAGGTGACGGCGGGCGAGTCCCTGACACTACAGGGCGGCAGCGTCAGCATGGCCGACATGTCGAGCGCCGGCGGGCCCATCCTGATACGCACGGCCGCGCTCAGCCTCGCCGTCCCCCTCAGCTCCGATACAAACATCACCGTCGAATCCACAGCCGGCAATCTCAACCTCGGCGATAACGTTTTCGACGCGCCGAGCGGCCTGAACATCAGCAACGCCACATTCAACAACCTGTTCGCCCCGGGTGGCGCGATCACGCTCTATGCTGGCGACCCCGGCAACCCAGCCCTCAAGGAGGTCGGAACCGCGCGCGGAGACCTCACCGTTGGCGCGCTCAACGTGGACAGCGATTTCATGAGTTCGTTGGTTCTGCTGGCCGACAACAACCACCTGGTCGCCTTCACCGGCCCGGTCGCGTCGTTCGGAGATGTCCCCGGCCAGATCGTCGTGGGAGGCGCACCGCTAGGGACGACGGCTTGGACACCAGGCTCAATCTATGTGGAGGCGCAAAGCGTATCGAGCGGCGGCCCCGACGGCTCTATCGGCACGCCCGATGCGCCCTTCGCCTCCCTGACCTTCGACGCCATCAACGACGTGGTCCTGGGGACGCCGGGATTCATCGCGGCCGTGGGCCAAGTCTCCGGATCCGAGATCAACGTCGATGCCGGCTTTCCGCCTATCCCGTCAGGTTC
>DATCEL010000420.1:0-3747 GCA_036510115.1 Caulobacteraceae bacterium | reverse complement strand
AACCTGGCGGTCGGCGAGCGCGACGAAGATCAGAACCCCTGTCTCGCTGCCCGCGGCGCGGGCGCCGATCGAGACGAACTGATGGTGCGCCGCCTTGGCCACGCGATGTCGCTTGAGGACTCGTGGTGTCAGAGGCCGACGCACGGCGGGAATGTGGACGATGGACAGGACGACCAGGAAGAGCACGATCTGGGCGACTGCGTAGACGGCGACCGCGAAGCCCAGGGCAAGCGGCAATCCGCCGGCCTGACCGGTAAGCCACTCATCGCTCGCCAGGGCGACCAGCGGGCCGATGCTCAGAGACAGCGCGATCGGCGGAATGGCGAGGGCGACGGCCGCGGCCCAGGCCAGTGGGATTTCGCGGTATTTCGACACCTCCTCGGCGAGGACGACAAAGATTTCTCCCGAGGTGGTCTCCTCGCACTTGGCCACAGCCGCGGCGATGCGGTCTTCGTCGATCGTGGTCAGCATGTCACCAACCTCCGGAGGCGCCGCCGCCTCCGCCCCCACCGCCGCCGCCGCTGAATCCGCCGCCGCCGAACCCTCCGCCGCCAAAGCCTCCACCACCGCCGCCCCAGCCACCGCGCATGCCGCCGCCGAGGAACATCAGCGGCAGCAGCATGCCCATGCCGCCGCCGAAGCCGCCGCGGAAGATCGACGAGACCAGGAAGAAGAGAAAGATCAGCGGGACGATCGCGCCGATCGGATTGAAATGACGCTCCGGCGCCTGTTGGGCCTGCTCGGCCTGAGCCGCCTTGGCCTCGGCGGTCGAGGGATCGGCGCTCAGTTGCTGAATGAGCGCGTCGGTTCCAGCGACAATGCCGCCCGATACGTCGCCCGAGCGGAACTTAGGGATCACCGCCTCGCGCAGGATGACGCCAGAAAGCGCATCGGTGAGGATGCCTTCCAGGCCAAACCCGACTTCGATGCGCACCTTATGTTCGGAGGGAACGACGATGAAGATGGCGCCGTTGTTGGTCCCCTTCTGGCCGACGCCCCAGGCGCGTAGCAGGCCGACGCCGTAGTCGGCGATGTCGGCCCCACCGAGAGTCGGCAGGGTGACGACCACCAGTTGGCGGCTGGTGGATTGCTCCAGGGCGGCGAGCTTGGTGGTCAGATCGGCCTGAACCTCGGGCGTCAGCACGTGAGCGTCGTCGACTACCCGGCCCGACAGGGCCGGATAGTGCGTCGCGGCCAGAGCCGGCGCGCAGAAGAAAGCGATGAAAAGAGCCAGGACCGGCGCCAGCAGCGCCGCCGGTCGCATCATGGCTTGGCCGTATTGGTCGCCGCGGGCGGCGGCGAACCGGGCGCCGCGCCGGGCGGCAGGGAACTGTCGAAACTTACCGTCGGCGCGGATTGAGCCGACGCCGTCGCCGTGAACAGGGCCATGGGCTTGGCGCTCGAATAGAAGGTCGAGGCCCAGATCGAGGTCGGCAGGACGCGCAGGGTGGTGTTGTAGTCCTGCACGGCGGCGTTGTAGTCGCGCCGGGCCACCGCGATGCGGTTTTCGGTGCCCTCGAGCTGATCCTGCAGGGCCAGGAAGTTCTGGTTGGACTTCAGATCCGGATATTTCTCCTGGATCATCATCAGGCGGCCAAGGACGCCGGAGAGCTGGTTCTGGGCCTGGGCGTAGCGATCGAACGAGGCTTGATTGGTCAGGGTCGAAGCATCTACCTTGACCTGGGTGGCGCTGGCCCGGGCCTGGGTCACTTCGACCAGCACCCGCTGCTCTTGCGCCGCGTAGCCCTTCACCGTCGATACCAGATTGGGGATCAAGTCCGATCGGCGCTGATAGTCGTTCTGGACGTCGGCCCAGGCCGTCTGGGCGGCGACCTGCTTGCGGGGAATGTCGTTGACGCCGCAGCCGGCCAGCGCGATCGGCGCGAGCGCGATCAAGCCGAGGCGCGCGCGGCGCCGGAATTTCATGGCCAATGGGGCCTCCCTCTGATCGCCGCGAGGAAGCGGCGCGTGCAGGCAAATCTAGGCGCGCGGGCGATCCGGCGCCAGGGTCGGGTCATGTCGCCGCCAAATCCCGCTGGCCAGCTTCATCCTTAAGGTCGTCGAACGAGCCGTGGGCGGAGGCGTAGAGGGTCGCGTAGAGCCCATTCCTGCGCATGAGAGCCTCGTGCGGACCCTGCTCGACGATCCGCCCGGCTCTGAGAACGACAATGTCGTCGGCGTCGCGCACCGTGGCCAGGCGATGGGCGATGACCAGGCAGGTGCGGCCGGCGAACAGCACCTTGAGCGCCCGCTGGATTGCCTGCTCGGTGAAGCTGTCGATGTTGGCTGTCGCTTCGTCGAGAATGAGGATTCGCGGATCGGCCACTAGCGCGCGGGCGAAGGAGATAAGCTGTCGCTGGCCGACGGAAAGGTTGCGCCCGCGCTGGCCGAGTTGGGTGTCGTAGCCATCGGGCAGGCGCACGATGAAATCATGGGCCGATACGGCCGTGGCGGCGGCGATAACATCCGCTCGGCTGGCGCCGGCGGTGTTGAAACGGATGTTTTCGTCGATCGCGCCCGAGAACAGGAACGGATCCTGGAGCACCATGCCGACGAACCGGCCGAGCGATTCCGCCGTCACGTCGCGCACGTCGACGCCGCCCACGCGCACCGCGCCCTCGCCCTCGCCCACGTCATAGAAGCGGTGGGCGAGCGAGGCGATCGAGGTCTTGCCGGAGCCCGTGGGGCCGACGAGGGCGACGACCTTGTGCGCCGCGATCTTCAGCGAGACATCGTGCAAAATGGGCCGGCCGGGTTCGTAGCCGAAGGTTACGTGGTCGAGTTCGATGGTCGCCTCGGCCCCGTCGAGCCGGCGAGCGCCCGGCCGGTCACCGATCGTCACCGGCACGTCCAGCACTTCGAAGATGCGATGACCGGCGGCCATGGCGCGCTGCATCACCGTGTACTGCATGGACAGCAGACGCACCGGATCGAAGAACCGCTGCACCGAGAGAATGAAGGTCACCAGCACGCCGAGCGCCAGGCCGCCACCCAGAACCTCCTCGCCGCCGACGACCACGATGAAGGCCATGGCCACCCCGGTGAGGATGTCCACGGTCGGGGTCATGATCTGGGCCAGCCACGAGGACTGCACGGCGGCGTCGAAGTTCTCGCGCGCCTTTTCCTCATAGAGCTCGAAATTGAGCGCTTCGCGGCGCGATTCCTGCACGGTGCGCACGCCGTTGATATTCTCGGCCAGGGCGCCATTGGCGATCGAGGAGGCGTCGCGCGCGCGCCGGAAGGTGGCTTTCGAGAACGGCAGCCAGATGGCCCGCACGAGGATCAAGGCGGGGATAGTGGTCAGAGTCAGAAGGCCCAGCCGCCAATCCATCCACAACAGCACCCCGGCATAGCCAAACAAGGTGGTGAAATCGCCGAGGGCGCCGGTGGAGCTTTCGAGAAATTCCTGCAGCGCGTTCACATCGCCCTGCAGGCGCGACATGATCCGCCCGACGTGGGTCTTGTCCATGAAGGTCAGGGCCACGTCCTGAAAGTGGGCGAACATCGCCCGGCGCACATCGAAGATCACCCGCTGGGCGAGGCGGGAGGTCATCCATTGATCGCAGAAGCCGGCGATGGCGCTGACCAGCACCAGGCCGACGAAGAGCGCCATGCGCGCCTCCATCGTCCGCGCGTCACGGGCGACCGCGGCGTTGACGATCGCCCCAATGGTCCACGGAATGGCGACGGCGCTTAGGGATGAAAGCAGCACCGCCGTCTGGGCGCCGATCAGCAACATCCGGTGCG
>DATCEL010000419.1:0-4668 GCA_036510115.1 Caulobacteraceae bacterium | reverse complement strand
CCCGCCAGTCCGCGAGCGTCGGGATCATCATCGCCAGGTTCGTCTTGCCGCACGCGGACGGGAACGC
Source organism: Caulobacteraceae bacterium (assembly GCA_036510115.1). Classification (GTDB taxonomy): domain Bacteria; phylum Pseudomonadota; class Alphaproteobacteria; order Caulobacterales; family Caulobacteraceae; genus Acaudatibacter. The sequence continues at coordinate 4,601 of DATCEL010000419.1, read as the reverse complement.
TCCCGCGAGGTACTTGACCGCTCCCTCCGGGGAGGTGAGCTTGAGGATCAGCATGTGCTCGGCGAGCCAGCCTTCGTCTCTGGCCATCACCGAGGCTATGCGCAGGGCGTAGCACTTCTTGCCGAGGAGAGCGTTGCCGCCATAGCCCGAGCCGTAGGACCAGATCTCCCGCGCGTCCGGGAAATGGACAATGTACTTGGTTTCGCTGCACGGCCAGGCGACGTCGGCCTCGCCCTTGGCTAGCGGCGCGCCCACCGAATGCACCGCCGGCACGAAGAAGCCGTCCTCGCCCAGCGCCTCCAGGGCCGCGGCGCCCATGCGGGTCATGATCCGCATGGAGGCGACCACATAGGGGCTGTCGGTGATCTCGACGCCGAGGGCGCTGATCGGCGAGCCCAGCGGGCCCATGCAGAAGGGCACGACATACATTGTTCGCCCGCGCATGGCGCCGTCGAAGAGTTCGCGGAGCTCGGCGCGCATCGCCGCCGGCTCGCGCCAATTGTTGGTCGGCCCGGCATCGACTTCCTTAGCGGAGCAGATGAAGGTCCGACTCTCCACCCGGGCGACATCCTTGGGGTCGGAAAGGGCGAGGAAGGCGTTCGGCCGCTTGGCGGGATTGAGCCGGGTGAGCATGCCCAAGGCGACCATCTCAGCGGTCAGGGCATCCCATTCGGCCTGCGAGCCATTGCACCAATGGACGGCGTCGGGCTTGGTTAGGGCGGCGATTTCAGCGACCCAGGCGATCAGCCCGGTATGTCGCGTGGGGAGTGGAGACAAGCCCCGCAGAAGCGTTTCTTCAGCTACGCCATGGCCATCCGGCATTTAAGTCCACCGTCCCGCGGTTGTTCTCTTTTTATGGTCCGAGCCGCAGGCTCGAAGAACGAAACTAGGCTCGCCGAAACTCTATCGCAATGACTCGTTGATGCTCGCAAGAGCGTCTGGGCCCGGCGTGAGTTCCTTGTCGCCCAACTGGTTGAGCGGCGTCGCCACCGTCCGCAGGTGGTCGTGCAGGTCTTCGGCCCCCGGATCAACATAGAGCAGTCCGGTGACGATCTCGCCTCGGGCCTGATGAGTCTGCAGGTGGTTGACGGCTTGGTTGCGGTCCGTGGGATCGTAGTCGTCGGCGAGCTTGCGCAGCTTCAACACCGATCCGTCGTGCTGGGTGACGACCTCGATGGTTCCGGGCGCATAGTCGACGACGATCTCGTCGCGCTCCAGGATCACATCCAATCGATTGACCGCGGCGTTGTGCTCGCGAACATAGTCGAAGCTCTTGGTCGATCCGGCGTGGTTGTTGAACTGCACGCACGGCGAGATGACGTCGATGAACGACGCGCCTCTGTGGCGCATGGCGGCCTTGATCAGCGGGACGAGCTGGGCCTTGTCGCCGGAGAAGCCGCGGGCCACGAAACTCGCCCCGAGTTGCAGGGCCAAACCGACAAGATCGATGGGTTCGTCGTGATTGACCGCGCCCCGCTTTGACGTCGAGCCGGAATCGTCGGTGGCCGAAAACTGGCCCTTGGTTAGTCCATAGACGCCGTTGTTCTCGACGATGTAGGTCATGTTGACGCCGCGCCGCAGCGAGTGGGCGAACTGGCCAAGGCCGATGGACGCCGAATCCCCGTCGCCTGAGACGCCCAGATAGACGAGGTCGCGATTGGCCAGGCTGGCCCCGGTGAGAACCGACGGCATGCGCCCGTGCACGCTGTTGAAGCCGTGCGAGGCGCCAAGGAAATAGTCCGGCGTCTTCGACGAGCAGCCGATCCCCGACAGCTTGGCTAGGCGATGGGGCGGCAAGTCGAGGTCGTAGCAGGCCTGGATGATCGCCGCCGAAATCGAATCGTGGCCGCAGCCGGCGCACAGGGTCGAGACCTTGCCCTCATAGTCGCGGCGGGTGAATCCCAAGGCGTTGGGCGCCAGGAGCGGGTGATGCAGTCTGGGCTTGGTGATGTAGGTCATTGGGCGGCCGCCGATAGCCCGGCGCGCGGCGCGCCGCGCATGCGCAAGGCGATGCTTTCGGTGATGAATCGGGCGGTGATCGGCGAGCCGTCATAGCTGAGGACCGCGGCCAGCTTGGCCGGGTCGACCTCGAGTTCGTTCATGATCAGTGTACGGATTTGCGCGTCGCGGTTTTGTTCGACCACGAACACCGTCTCGTGCGCGGCGATGAACTTGACGACCTCGTCGGAGAACGGAAACCCGCGCAAGCGCAGGGCGTCGAGATGTACGCCGACGAGCGCCAGTTGCTCAAGAGATTCATTCAGCGCGTGGGCGGTCGAGCCGAAATAGAGGACCCCATAGGGCGTGCGCCGCTTGGCCAACCGGGCGACCGGCGTCGGGATCAGCGCCTTGGCGGTCTCGAATTTGCGCAGCAGCCGCTCCATGTTGTCGACATAGACGGGCCCCTCCTCGCTGTAGCGGGCGTTGGGATCGCGGGAAGTGCCGCGGGTAAAATAGGCCCCGCGCTCCGGATGAACCCCGGGCAGGGTGCGGTAGGGTATGCCGTCGCCATCCACTTCCCGGTAGCGGCCAAACTCCTCGCCAGCGTCGAGACGCTCGCGGGTCATGATCTTACCCCGGTCGAGCCGGCGTTCCGGATCCCACGAGAACGGGGCCGTGAGCCACTCGTTCATGCCGATATCGAGATCGAGCATGACGAACACCGTGGTCTGCAGCCGTTCGGCGAGATCGAAGGCCAGGGCCGCCATTTCAAAGCACTCGGCCGGATCCTGGGGAAACAGCAGCGGATGTTTGGTGTCGCCGTGGGAAGCGTAGGCGGCGGAAAGGATGTCGGACTGTTGGGTGCGCGTCGGCATGCCGGTGGAGGGGCCGCCACGCTGGACATCGAAGATCACCGCTGGAATTTCGGCGAAATAGGAAAGGCCGATGAATTCCTGCATCAACGAGATACCGGGTCCCGAGGTGCAGGTGAAGGCGCGCGCGCCGTTCCAGCCGGCGCCGATGACCACCCCGATGGAGGCGATCTCGTCTTCAGCCTGGATCACCGCATAGCGCGCGTCACCCGTTTCCGGGTCGGTGCGCAAGGTCTTGCAATGGGCCATGAAGGCCTCGGCGAGGGAGGTCGAAGGCGTGATCGGGTACCAGGCGCAGACGGTCGCTCCGCCCCACAGCGCGCCCAGCGCCGAGGCTTCATTGCCTTCGACATAGATTCGGTCGCCGACCGCATCGGCGCGGCGCACCGAGAGGCCGATATCAGGCAAGTCGTCGAGCGCGGCCTGGCGGCCCATGGCCAGGGCCTCAAGGTTCGGCTTGATCAGCCGCTCCTTGCCGGGGAACTGTTCGGCGACAAGCTGATCGGTGACCGTGCTCTCGACGCCCAACAGCGCGGTCAGGGCGCCGACATAGATGATGTTCTTGAACAACTGACGCTGGCGCGGATCGCTGTAGGCGCGGTTGCAGATCGCCGTTAGCGGCACGCCCAGGAGGGTGATGTCGTCACGCACGCCCTCGGGCGGCAAGGGCTTGGTGGAATCGTAGAAGAGATAGCCGCCCGGCTCGATGCCGGCGATGTCCTTCTTCCAGGTCTGCGGGTTCATCGCCACCATCAGATCGACGCCGCCGCGCCGGCCCAGATGTCCGGCTTCGCTGACCCGCACTTCGTACCAGGTGGGCAGGCCCTGAATGTTGGACGGGAAGATGTTGCGCGCCGCCACCGGAACGCCCATGCGCAGGATCGCCTTGGCGAACATGGCGTTGGCGCTGGCCGAACCAGAGCCGTTGACGTTGGCGAATTTGACCACGAAATCGTTGACGGCAGCGATCGGACGGGGTCCCGTCCGCGTCCGTCGTTCGGGGGCGACCTCGGTCATGCCACCTCCTCGGCGTGGGTCATGTCGAGCAGGAACTTGCGCATATCCCAGGCCCCGGTGGGGCACCGTTCGGCGCACAGTCCGCAGTGCAGACAGACGTCCTCATCCTTGACCATGATTCGGCCGTCGGCCAGCGGCCCGGAGAGATACAGCGCCTGTTCGAGATTGAGGGCCGGCGCCTGCAATCGCCCGCGCAAGTCGGCTTCCTCGCCGTTGCCGGTGAAGGTGATGCAATCCATCGGGCAGATGTCGACGCAGGCGTCGCACTCGATGCACAGCGTGTCGGTGAAGACCGTCTGGATATCGCAGTTGAGGCATCGTTCGGCCTCGCGGAAGCCGTCCGCTTCGCCAAACCCGAGCTCGACCTCGAGGCGCACATTGCGCAAGGCCTCGACCTTGTCGCGTAGCGGCACGCGATGGCTCGAGGCGTTGGAGATGTCGTTGTCGTAGCTCCACTCGTGGATGCCCATCTTCTGGCTGACCAGGGTGACGCCGGGCGCGGGCCGTGCGGCCACGTCGTCGCCCTGGCAGTGCTTGTGGATGGAGATGGCCGCATCATGTCCGTGGGCCACCGCCCAAATGATGTTTTTGGGCCCGAAGGCCGCGTCGCCGCCGAAGAATACCTTGGGGTTGGTCGAAGCGAACGTCGTCTCGCTCACGATCGGCATGGCCCACTCGTCAAAGTCCACCCCGCAATCGCGCTCGATCCACGGGAAGGCGTTCTCCTGACCCACGGCCACCAGCACGTCGTCACAGGCGTGGTGAACGTCG
>DATCEL010000418.1:0-5058 GCA_036510115.1 Caulobacteraceae bacterium | reverse complement strand
GCACGATGGCCCCAAGCTGGGCCGCCCGCGCCGCCGGACCGCCGGCGAGCGTCGCGGCGGCGATGGCCATGCGCCGCTCGGCCGGAAAGGTGGCGGCGAGACCCTCGGTGCGCGCGTCCGTCGCCAAGACGATCCGCCAGCCGCGCGCGGCCAGCGCCTCGGCCAGCGCCTCGGCCGGAAACAGATGGCCGCCCGTCCCGCCCGCGGCGATGACCGCGAGGCCCGCGGTTTCAGTCAAAGGCGCCCGCCTTGGCGAGGCCGTCGGCGTTGGCATAGGCGCCCGGCCGACGACTGGTCAGGGCCAAGGCCAAGCCGAGGGTCAAGCCCATGGCCAAGGTCGATGAGCCCCCGTAGGAAATGAACGGCAAGGTCATGCCCTTGGTCGGCACCAGGGCGAGGTTGACCGCCACATTGATGAACGCCTGCATGCCGACGAGCACGAACAACGCCGCCGCCGCCACCTGTTCGAACGGATCGTTGAGCTTCATCGCCTTGTAGAGCCCACGGATCACCAGGGCGGCGAACAGGCAGATGATCACCAGGGACAGCCACAAACCGTATTCCTCCGCCGCCGCCGAATAGGCGAAGTCGGTGTGCATGTCGGGCACGTGGGTCTTCATGATCCCTTCGCCCGGTCCCCGCCCGAAGAGCCTGCCTGCGGCGATGGCCTCGGCCGCGCGGTGAATCTGGGAGGTGTCCGACTTGTCCATGAACCCCTTCATGCGCGTGGCCACGTGCTGAAAGAGGAAATAGGTGCTGCCGAGCCCGGCGATGGCGACACTGCCCATGACCGCGATCCAGGTCATCGGCACCCCGGCCATCCAGAAAGCGGCGCCGAAGGCGGCGGTGATCAGCACCGTCTGGCCGATATCCGGCTCCATCAGGAGCAAGACGACAGCAACGGCGTAGAGGCCGAAGGCGATGGAAACGCCCGGCACCCCCTCGCCTTTTTGGCCTTCCGCGAACATCCAGGCGATCAAGATCACCAGCCCCGGCTTCATGAATTCCGACGGTTGCAGCGTGAACCCGGCGACCTCGACCCAGCGGGTCGCTCCTTTGGCCGCGTGGCCCAGCAGCGGCAGGGCGCACATCGCCGCGATCGAGGCCATATAGATGATGAAGGCCATGCGGCGAACGCCCTTGGGACTGAGCATGGCTGTCGAGATCAGGATCGCCGCGGCGCCGGCGCCGAAGACGCATTGACGCACCGCGAAATGAAACGGCCAGGCGATGCCGAGACGCTGCGCGGCCGCCGGACTGGTCCCGAACTGCAGCAAAACGCCCAGGAGAATGAGAGCGGCGGTCAAGCCCAGCAGGATGTGGTCGGTCGTCCACCACCAGACCCCCATTCGGCTGCGGTCCAGGCGCGAGAAGGTGTGCGACGAGGCGTGGGCGTCAGCGGTCATCCGGCGAGGGCCTGAGCTGGAGGGGTGATGAGGGATTGGACGGCGGCGCGGAAGGCTTCGCCGCGCTCCTCGAAATCAGCATATTGATCGAACGAGGCGCAGGCCGGCGAGAACAGGATGATGACCTCGCCCTCCTCCTTGCGCGCATCGGTGAAGGCCGCGCGCACGGCCGCCGCGAGCGTGCCGGCTCTGGCGTAGGATGCGTGACCCTCAAGCGAAGCGGCGAACTCATCTTCCGCCTCGCCGATCAGATAGGCCCTGGCGATCGAGGGAAACAGATCCGTCAGGCCCTCGATGCCGCCGGTCTTGGGCCGGCCGCCGGCGATCCAGAAAAACCGCGGATAGGAACTCATCGCCTGGCGCGCGGCATCGACGTTGGTCGCCTTGGAGTCGTTGACGAACTGGACGTTGCCGATGGCGCCGATGGTCTCCATGCGGTGGGCGAGGCCCGGGAAGCTGGCCAGCCCCGCCGCCGCGTCGGCCACGGCGACGCCGAGCGCCCGCACAGCGGCATAGGCGGCGGTGGCGTTCTGCCAATTGTGGCGGCCCGGGAGGGATCGAACCGGCGTGAGATCAATGACCTCGCTCACCCGTCCGTCGGTGGCGTCGTAGAGCCGGCCCTGGAGCGCGTAGACCCCGCGGCCGATCGATTTACGCGCGCTGATCGGCCAAATCGTGCGCCGGTTGGCGGCGGTGATTTCGGTGCAGATTTGCTGACCGAAGGCATCGTCCACGCCGATGATCGCCGTATCGCCTTTGCCCTGGTTGAGCAGCACGCGGCGCTTGGCGGCGAGATAGCCATCCATGCCGCCATGCCGCTCCAAATGGTCGGGGCTGACGTTCAGAAGGATTGCGACGTCCGGTTTGAGGGACGATGTCAGGTCGAGCTGGTAGGACGACAGTTCGAGCACATAGATGGCGCCGCCGTGCATTTCCGGCAGGCCGAGGACGCCCACGCCGATATTGCCGCCGATGCGGGCGTCGCGGCCAGCGGCCGCGAGCATGTGGCCGATCAGAGCCGTGGTCGTCGATTTCCCGTTGGTCCCGGTGATGGCCACGACGCGCGGACGCTTGTGTTCTGGGGCCAGGGCGACCGCGCGGGCGAAAAGTTCGATGTCGCCGACGATCTCGATCTCAGCGGCCTTGGCCTTCACCGCCGTCCAGTGAGGCGTGGGGTGAGTGAGCGGCACGCCGGGCGACAGCAACAAAGCGGCGAAGTTCGACCAGTCCGCGGTTTGGAGATCGATGAGCTCCAGGCCCTCCGCTTCGGCGGCCGCCCGCGAGCCGGCGTCCTCGTCCCAGCAAGCCACGCGCGCGCCGCCGGCGACCAACGCCCGCGCCGCGGCGAGACCACTGCGCGCGAGGCCGAACACCGCGACCGTCCGCCCTTCGAAGCAAGTGACTGGGATCATGACCCCCTCACCTCAGCTTCAGCGTGGCAAGGCCGACCATGGCCAGCATCACCGCCACGATCCAGAAACGGATGACCACCGTCGGCTCCGACCAGCCCAGCTTTTCGAAATGGTGGTGGATCGGGGCCATGAGGAAGACTCGTCTTCCGGTGCGCTTGAACCAAGCCACCTGAATGACAACCGAAACGGTTTCGATCACGAACAGGCCGCCGACGATGGCCAGGACGATCTCGTGCTTGGTGGCCACGGCGATGGCGCCGATCGCGCCGCCCAGGGAAAGCGCGCCGGAATCGCCCATGAAGATCCTCGCGGGTGGCGCGTTGTACCAAAGGAAGCCCAGCCCCGAGCCGACGATGGCCGCGCACACCACGGCAAGCTCTCCGGCGCCGGGCACGAAATCGATCTGCAGATAGTCGGCGAATCTGAAGTTGCCGGCGAGATAGGCGACGAGGCCGAAGGTGGCCGCGGCGATCATCACTGGCACGGTAGCCAGGCCATCGAGCCCATCAGTGAAGTTCACGGCGTTGGACGCCCCGACGATGATGAAGGCGCCGAAAGCGAGATAGAACCAGCCCAAATTCCACAGGGCGTGCTTGAGGAACGGAAACGCGATCGAGGTCGATAGTCCGTGTCCGGCCGGGGAAGGCTGACCGAAACGGATCATGATGAAGACCGCGGCGATGGCGACGGCGGCCTCGACCGCCAGGCGCATGCGCCCGGAGACGCCGGCCGTCGTTTGTTTGGTGACCTTGGCGTAGTCGTCGAGGAAGCCCAGGCCGCCGAAAGCCAGAGTGACCAGCAACACCACCCAGACATAGACGTTGGCGAGGTCGGCCCAGAACAAGGTCGCCGTCGCGATGCCGGCAAGGAACATCAGCCCGCCCATGGTTGGCGTGCCGGCCTTTTCGGTGATGTGCCGTTGGATTCCGTCGGTGCGGATGGGCTGGCCCTTGCCTTGCCGGGCCTGCATCCAACGGATGAACCGCGACCCCATGGCCACGACCACGAACTGGGCCGTGGCCACCGCCATGCCGCCTCGGAAGGTCAGGTAGCGCAGCAGATTGTGGCCAGGCAGGTAGAGATGGTGCTCGGCCAGGAATTGATAGAGGAGGAAGACCATCAGGCCACCTCGCTCATGGCGACGAGACTCTCGACCAGCAGGCTGGCGCGCGAGGCCTTGGAGCCCTTGATCATCACCGTATCGCCCGCGCCGACGGCGTCAGCGAGAGCCGGCGCGAGGTCGGCCGCGCTCGGCGCCCAGGCTCCCTGTCGGCCGCGAGGCAAGGCTTCCCAAAGCGACCGCATCATCGGCCCGGCGCAAAACACGATGTCGATGTCGGCTTTCTCGATGGTCTCGGCCAGGGCCGCGTGACGCGCGGGCGCATCGGCGCCCAGCTCCAGCATGTCGGTCAGTACGGCGATTCGGCGGCCGGCCACGGGGCGAGCGCCCAGGGCGGCCAGAGCCGCGGTCACGGAAACCGGGCTCGCGTTGAAGCTTTCGTCGATCAGGGTGAAGGCGCCGCGCGGGCCGGCGACGGTTTTGCTGACACCACGACCGGCGAGCGGCTCGAACGTGGCTAGGGCGCGCGCCGCCAGAGCGAGATCCAGGTCCAACGCCAGGAGCACGAGCATGGCGCAGAGGCTCATCGGACCCCAATGTGGCGCCGATTGGCGCAGGGTGTAGTCAAAGGGCGCCCCGTCGATGCGGCTCTTCACCTCGGCGCCGTCGGGCGTGGCCGAGAAACGAATGAGTTGGGCGTCGGCGCTGGCCGCGGCGCCGAAGGTGCGCACCTGGCCGCCCCTGGCTTTGGCGGCGACGGCGAGCTCTTCGGTCCAAGCATTGTCGGCATTGAGGATCGCCGCCCCGCCCGTCTCTAGGCCGGTGAAGATTTCGGCCTTGGCCTTAGCGACACCCGCTTCGCCGTCCGGGAAATTCTCGACGTGTACGGCCTCGACATTGGTCACCGCCGCCACATGCGGACGCACGAGGCGCGAGAGTGGAGCGATCTCGCCGGCGTGGTTCATGCCCATCTCGAACACGGCGCGGCGGGTGGTCCTGGGCATGCGCGCCAGCGTCAAGGGGACGCCGATATGGTTGTTGAACGACTTCACCGAGCCATGGGCGTCGCCAGCGAGCTTGAGCCCGGCGAGCACGGCCTGGGTGACGCTTGTCTTGCCCACCGATCCTGTCACCGCCCCACGCCTCGCCGTTTTGGCTCGCTCGCGCGCGGCCACGCCGA
>DATCEL010000417.1:0-5998 GCA_036510115.1 Caulobacteraceae bacterium | reverse complement strand
GCTCCGGCTACGGCGGCAACGCCCTTCTGGGCAAGAAATGCTATGCGTTGCGCATCGCCTCGGTGATGGCCAGGGACGAAGGCTGGCTCGCCGAGCACATGCTGATCCTCAAGCTCACCTCGCCGGTGGGCAAGGTTCACTATATCGCCGCCGCCTTTCCCAGCGCTTGCGGCAAGACCAATCTGGCTATGCTCCAGCCGACCTTGCCCGGATGGAAAGCCGAGACCGTCGGCGATGACATCTGCTGGATGCGCTTTGGTGAAGACGGGCGGTTGCGGGCGATCAATCCCGAAGCCGGTTTCTTCGGCGTGGCGCCCGGCACCAGCGAGGTGACCAACGCCAACGCCGTCGCCGCCCTCCAGCAAAACTGCATTTTCACCAACGTCGCCCTGACCGAGGACGGCGATGTCTGGTGGGCGGGCCTGACCGCCAAGCCCCCCGAGAGGCTGACCGACTGGAAGGGGCGGCCGTGGACACCAGCCTCGCCTGAGCCGGCCGCCCATCCCAACGCCCGCTTTGCCGCCCCCGCCGCCCAGTGCCCGTCGATCGCACCCGAGTGGGAAGACCCGGCCGGCGTGCCGATCTCCGCCATCATGTTTGGCGGTCGCCGGGCGAGCGCCGTGCCCCTGGTGACCGAAGCCTTCGACTGGCGCCACGGCGTGTTCCTGGCCTCCAACGTCGCCTCCGAAGGCACGGCCGCGGCCGAGAACAAGGTCGGTCAACTTCGCCGCGACCCCTTCGCCATGCTGCCGTTCTGCGGCTACAACATGGGCGACTACTTCGCCCATTGGCTGAGACTGGGCGCCGGAGCGGACCCGGCCAAGCTTCCCCGGCTCTATTTCGTCAACTGGTTCCGCAAGGACGCCGAGGGTCGGTTCCTTTGGCCCGGCTACGGCGACAACTGCCGCGTGCTCAAATGGATCGTCGAGCGCCTGGAGGGTGAGATCGAGGCGGAGGCGACCCCGATCGGGTTGGGTCCGCTGCAGGCCGACCTCGACGTCGAGGGCTTGGATCTTACGCCCGACTCCGTCCGGCGGTTGCTCGAGGTCGATACCGCGGTCTGGCGCGAGGAGGCGGCGCGTATCGTGCCTCACTACGAGACATTCGCCGAGCGCCTCCCCAAGGACCTGTGGGACGAGCACGCCGCGCTGCTGGCCCGGCTGGACGCGGCGACCTCTCCTTGAGCGACGGGCCGTGGTTTCGCGCCAGATCCAGCGGCCTTGGCTGGACGCCGATCACCTGGGAGGGCTGGCTGATCACGCTCGGCCTGGCGGTCATCGTCATCGGCGGCGACCTGGCGCTCATGGCCCACTTCGGCGCGTTGCGGCCGCGTCGCTAGAGAGCCCGTTTGCCTTCGCTCCGCCTGAGTGTAAGACGCTTTTTCAGAGACACGAGTGGAGATAGAGATATGCGCGAGGCCGTCATCGTTTCCTACGCCCGCACGGGCCTGGCCAAGTCCGGCCGTGGCGGCTTCAACATCACCCCGACGGTCAGCATGGCCGCTCACGCGATCAAGCACGCCGTGGCCAAGGCCGGCGTTGAGCCGGAAGCGGTGGAAGACAGCTTCCTGGGCAACGTCGCTCACGGCGGCAACAATCCCGGGCGCAACGCCGCCCTCCTGGCCGGCCTGCCGATCACCACCGGCGGGGTGACTGTCAATCGCTTCTGCTCCTCGGGATTGCAATCGATCGCCATGGCCGCGCGCTACATCAAGGACGACGGCGCCAACTGCGTCGTCGCCGGCGGCGTGGAGTCGATCAGCTTCCCGCCCGGCGGTATGGGCGGCGGCAACAACGATCCGCATCTGACCGAGATGTATCCCGACATCTTCATGCCGATGATCGACACCGCCGATGTGGTCGCCAAGCGCTATCACCTCAGCCGGGAGTATCAGGACGAGTACTCTCTGGAGTCGCAGCGGCGGATGGCGTCCGCCCAGCAGGCCGGCAAGTTCGCCGACGAGATCGTGCCGATGAAGACCAAGATGAAGCTGGTCAACAAGGAGACCAAGGAAGAGAGCGTCGTCGACTATGTGGTCGATCGCGACGAGTGCAACCGCCCCGACACCACGCTCGAGGGCTTGGCCAAGCTCCAGCCCGTGCGCGGCGAGGGTAACTTCGTCACCGCCGGCAACGCCTCCCAGCTATCGGACGGGGCGGCGGCGGTGGTGATCATGGAAGCCAAGGAAGCCGAACGCCGGGGCCTGAAACCCCTCGGCGTTTTCAAGGGCTGGAGCGTGGCCGGCTGCGCGCCGGACGAGATGGGCATCGGCCCGGTGTTCGCGGTGCCGCGCCTCTTGGAGCGGCACGGCCTCAAGGTCGAGGATATCGATCTTTGGGAGCTGAATGAGGCCTTCGCCAGCCAGTGCCTCTATTGCCGCGACACCCTGGGGATCGACCCGGAAATCTACAACGTCAATGGCGGCTCGATCGCCATCGGCCATCCCTTCGGCATGACCGGCGCCAGGCTCGCCGGCCATGTGCTGCAGGAGGCCAAGCGGCGCGGTAAGGTCAAGCACGCGGTGGTGACCATGTGCATCGGCGGCGGCCAGGGCGGCGCGGGCCTCTTCGAGGTGTTCAACTAGCTTCGGCGGCCGCCTCAATCCCGCTCATCCTGGCGAAAGCCAGGACCTAGGGTTTTTTCTTGAATGGGGTCATTGCCCTCGGAAGTGCGCCGCGGCTGGACCCCACTGGGTCCCTGCTTTCGCAGAGATGAGCGGAGGTTTGGAGCTATCTCCGGCTTGCCCTGGCAGAGGTGAAACAGCCGCTCAGCCTGCGTCTCCCTCGATCGCCTCGACGACCACAGCCGTGCCGTAAGCCAGCACCTCGGTGATGCCGTCCATGATCGCATTGGCGTCGTAGCGCATGGCGATGACCGCGTTGGCGCCATGCTCGGTGGCATGGTCGGTCATGTGATCCAGAGCCTCCTGGCGCGCGGCTTCGGCCAGCTCGACGAACACCGACAGCTTGCCGCCGAACAGAGATTGGATGCCGCCGGCGAAATTGCCGACCACGCTGCGCGAACGGACGGTGATGCCACGCACGAGCCCGAGGTATTTGACGACCCGATGACCGGCGATGTCGTTGGCGGTGGTGACGATCATGGCTGCCTCCCAAATGCCCGAACAACACGATGGGCGCCGATCAAAGCCGGCGCAATAGGCGCCACGCGGGCGAGCATGCTAAGGCGCGGGCAAGGTCCCGCAACTCCATTCCCTAAAGAGAGCCCTGATGCGCATCGGCGTACCCAAGGAAATCAAAACACTGGAATTTCGCATCGGCGCCACACCCGGCGTGGCCCACAGACTGTGCCTCGAAGGCCACGAAGTGTTCGTCGAGGCGGGGGCGGGGGCGGGGATCGGCCTGGCCGACCAGGCCTATGTCGACGTCGGCGCGAAGATCCTGCCCGACGCCGACGCCGTGTTCGACGCGGCCGACATGATCGTCAAGGTCAAGGAGCCGCAGCCGGTCGAGGTCGCGCGTCTGAAGCCGCGCCACATCCTGTTCACCTATCTGCATCTGGCCGCCGATCCGGATCAGGCGCGTGGCCTGATGGCCAGCGGCTGCACCGCCATCGCCTATGAAACGGTGACCGATCGCAACGGACGTCTGCCGCTGCTGGCCCCGATGAGCCAGGTCGCCGGACGCATGGCGGTGGATGTCGGCGCCTATCATCTGCTTAAGCCGCACGGCGGTCGCGGCATGCTGCTGGGTGGAGTCCCGGGCGTGCCGCCGGCCAAGGTGTTGATTCTCGGCGGCGGCGTCTCTGGCAAGCACGCCGCCCAAATGGCCGTGGGCCAGAGGGCGGACGTGACCCTGTTCGATATCTCCGCGGCGCGCCTGGAAGAGCTGGACGATCAGTTCCGGGGCGAGGTCAAGACCTGCTACTCCACCCACGATCTGGTCGCCGCCGCCCTGCCGACGGCGGATCTGGTCATCGGCTGCGTCCTCATCCCTGGCGCCGCGGCGCCCAAGCTCGTCACTCGCGCCGACCTCTCGCGGATGCGGCCGGGCTCGGTGCTCGTCGACGTGGCCATCGACCAGGGTGGCTGTTTCGAGACCAGCCACCCGACCACCCACGCCGACCCCACCTTCGTGGTCGATGACGTGATCCACTATTGCGTCGCCAACATGCCGGGCGCCGCTCCGCTCACCTCGACCTATGCCTTGAGCGCCGCCACCGCGCCCTACATTTCCGCCCTGGCGCGCAAGGGCGTCGACGGCGCCTTCGCCGACGATCCGGGCCTCGCCCAGGGCCTCAACGTCCGTGAGGGCCAGATCACCTACAAAGCCGTCGCCCAGGCCCTCGGCCTGGAGTAGGCGCGGCCGGGGTGATGGCGGCGGTCAAAGGGGCGGCCGAACATTGCGCGACCCTGGTCAGGCCGACGCCGCGCCCATGCGTTCGCCACTACGCGCGTTTCTGTCCCAGCATCGCCGCTCCCGCTCGAACGCGCTCGTCGAGGGTTCGCGTGGCTGCTAGACGCCTTCGCCATGCGCGGACTCCTCTCTTTCGTTTTCGTTGCCGCGATTTCAGTCGGTCCAGTCCGCTGCCGTCGCCAATTTCGCTAAGCGGCTGCTCGCCCGTCGTCGGGCTCAGCCGATCACGCGCTTGGGCGTCCACAGACGCCGTGGCTTCTTCTGTTTGCAACTGACTTGGCATCCGGATTTCACCGGACGGCGCTATTTCAGCGTGTGCTGAACCTGGGCCTTCCGCCTTCCGAACAGGGCCGAACGTGAAGCCACCTTTAGACTCGCCATCAGAACAAGCTTAATGTAATTTACCTGTGACACCAAATGAGGATAAGGTCATCTAAAGATAACATTATGCACTCTACCCATCGCCCTTCGATCACCACCCGGCGCGCGCTTCGCAAGCTCGGCGAGGATATCCGCAATGCGCGCCGGCGTCGCCAGCTCACCATGGCGATCCTCGCCGAGCGGGCCTTGACGACCCGCCAGACGCTGCAAAAAGTCGAGGCCGGAGACCCGACGGTCGCCATGGGCATCTACGCGACTGTGCTCCAGGAGCTCGGTTTACTGAATGGCTTGGGCGAACTGGCCGCTTTCAGTCACGATGAGGTCGGTCTTTCGCTGTCCGACGAAAACCTCCCCAAGCGGGTCCGCCTGCGTTCCAGGGAGCCAAGTCCGGAGTTAGGATTGCCCATGTCCGACCAGCCATCCTTTCCTGGCTTTGAACCTCCGCCGTCGTCCCGGCTGACGGATCGATTGTTCCTCGGAGTTTTCCTTCACCCGGATGCGGCCGAACGGGCCGCTAGCCTTTCTCACAGCTTGCGGAAGGAACTTAGCTTGAGAGGCAGGCCGCTTCCGCCGGAGCGTCTGCACTTCACCCTGCATCACATCGACGACTACGCCGGTCTGCCACCGCGGGTTGTCGCCGCCATCTGCGACGCGGCGGCCACGGTCAGAATGGGTCCATTTGAGGTCGAATTCGACCGGGTGGCGAGCTTCACCGGCAGGCCGGGCAATCTGCCTCTCGTCCTGCGCGGCGGCGACGGTCTCGCCGAACTAATGAAATTTCATCGTGGTCTCGGCGCGGCGATCACCCGGGCCAGGGTCGGTCGCCCGGTCGCGTCGCAGTTCACGCCGCACGTGACACTGCTTTACGACCATATCCAGGTGGAGGAGCGGGCTGTGGAGCCGATTCGCTGGACCGTGAGCGAGTTCATCCTGGTGCACAGCTTGCTCGGCCAGACGCGCCATGTCCCGCTGGCGCGGTGGTCACTCAGCGATTGACCGCTTGGGTGTTGATTGCACGGGTAGTCCCTCGTGAGTTCGCACAGCCAACCATCGGCGTGACTTTCCCAGAAAATCCATGGAAAATCAATTACTTAGACACAGGCTTTCCGTCGCGCCGATGATGGACTGGACGGATCGGCATTGCCGCGCTTTCCATCGTACCCTGACGCGCCGCGCGCGGCTCTACACGGAGATGCTCACCGCCCAGGCGATCCTGCGCGGCGATCGCGCGCGGCTGCTGG
>DATCEL010000416.1:0-4255 GCA_036510115.1 Caulobacteraceae bacterium | reverse complement strand
GGCCTACGCCTCCGACGATCCGGCGGGCCTGGCCCGTCGCTTCGGCCCAGACCTGATGCAGGCGCCCGCCAGCCTCCTTGACCAGCGGCTGCTGGTCGACGGCACCCTGGCCTCGATCCGCGACATGGGCATAGAGGTGCACCTGCGCTCGATCTTCCTCAACGGCCTCCTATTCCTGCCGCCCGATCGCGCGCCGAGCCACCTGCCCGCGGCCACCGTCAGCCGGCTGTCGCGCGCGCGGCGCCTCATCGCCGAAGGCCGCAGCGACCCCTTGCAGGCGGCGCTGGCCTTCGCCCTCTCGCGGCCGGAGGCCGACGCCGTGATCGTCGGCGCGGCGACCGCTTCCGAAGTCAACGCCGTGATCGCCGCCGCCGCCAGCCCGCCGCCCGACCTCGATTGGGACGATTTGGCCATGGACGATCCACAAGCTCTCGACTCGCGCCGCTGGGCGGCCGCTTGAGTCACCTTCATCTTCGCTCCGCCTCCGGGAGGGAAGTACTGGCCCCCCGGTCCGGCTAACGCCGGCCCGGGGTTTTGATTGCTGGGGAGGAGGGTTCCGGAGACAGTAGAGTCGACCCTCCTTTTCCCCCGGCGTTCTAAGAGGAAGTCCCGCCGCCGCAAGGCCGCTCTTAGCCGACTTTCGCTTGCTCCAATCTCCCCGGTGTAGCTAGGCTTACGCTGGCGACTGTGGGCAGGGTCGCGAGGGCATGTCCGACATCTTCATCTCTTACGCGCGCTCGACGGCGAAGCAGGCGCGGCAGATCGCGGAAACCCTGCGCGACCTCGGTTACGGCGTGTGGCTGGACGACGAACTCCCGGCCCACCGCGCCTATGCCGAAGTGATCGAGGAGCGGCTGAAGGCCGCCAAGGCCGTAGTGGTCATCTGGTCGGCTGAGGCGGCCAAGTCGGAGTGGGTGCAGTCCGAGGCGGACCGGGGACGGGAACTCAAGAAGCTCGTCCAGCTCTCCGTCGATGGCGCCAAGCTTCCGATGCCGTTCGACCGCATCCAGTGCGCGGATCTGGCGGGCTGGGCGGGTGACCTCGAAACACCCGGCTGGCGGAAGGTCATCGCCAGCATCGCCGATTTGGTCGGCGCGACCCCCGCTCAACCCGCGACCGCTCCCGCGCTTGCGCTCCCCAGCAAACCCTCCATCGCCGTCCTGCCGTTCGCCAACCTCTCCGGCGATCCCGAGCAGGACTACTTCGCCGATGGCATGGTGGTGGAGATCGTCGCCGCGCTCTCGCGCATCAAATCGATCTTCGTCATCGCCAGCGGCTCCACGCTGGCGCTGAAGGGCGCGGGCCTTGGCCCCCGCGAAGCGGCCACGCGGCTGGGCGTGCGCTATGTGCTGGAAGGCAACGTTCGCAAGGCCGGCGTTCGCGTGCGTATCGCCGTGCAATTGATCGACGCCAGCGACGGCGCGCAGATCTGGACGCATCGCTTCGAGGACACCCTGGAGGACGTCTTCGCCCTCCAGGATCGGGTTGCGCTAAGCGCCGCGGGAGTCATCGAACCGGCTGTGCTGGAAGCCGAAGTTCGAGGCGCGTCGGGGCGGCCAACCGACGACATGGGCAGCTACGATCTCTATCTGCGGGCCGTGGCCGTGCTCAGCACGTATGTCTGGGAGGACGTGTCCAAGGCGCTCGACTTTGTCGAGCGCGCTGTCGCCCTCGACCCCAATCATGCCGCCGCCGTGGGACTCGCCGCCCGCATCCACTATCTCATCGACCTCTACGGCTGGTCGGATGACGGTGAGGGCCACCGACGCCGGGCCGTCGAACTGGCCCACCGCGCGCTGAGGCTGGCGGGCGACGACGCCTATGTGATCAGCAGGGTTGCTGGCTTCCTGGCTTACATCGACGGCGACACGCAGAGCGGCGTGGCCCAGATCGAACGCGCCCTCAGCCTGAACCCCGGTTCCGCCGGGGCTTGGATGGCGAGCGGGGCCATACGCGTCCTGACTGGAGAATTCGACTTGGCGATCGAACATCTCGAAACCGCCATGCGGCTGGACCCCCTTGGACCCGACCGGCCCGCCTGCATGATCTTCACGGCCATGGCCTGGTTCCAGCAGGGGCGGTTCGAAGAAGCCGTCGTCCTGGCGAGGGAACTGGTCCAGAGGACCGACAATCCGACTGGTTGCGCCATATTGGCGGCGAGCCTGGGCCATCTGGGCCGGATTGCCGCGGCCAAGGAAGCGCTGAACCGCTACCGATCGCTGGCGCCCCGGCCGATCGAAACCTACGCCCGCGACGTCTGGCGCGCCCCGGCCCACCTGAAGCTGTTCATGGACGGCTTCGCCCAGGCGGAGGGAATAAGCGCCGTGGCGGCCGAGGGCTAACTCATCACGGTCGAGCGTCAGTCGGTCCGCCCAAGCTCATTCTGATCCCGCCGTAGGCGCCGATGCCCGGCTTGTCGAAGCCGACCGGGCTTTGGTAGCGGCGGTCGAGCAGATTATCGACGCGCGCGAAGAGCGCCACGCCGTGGCCGAGATCGTAGTCACCCGAGAGGTTCACGGTGGCGTAGGGGCTGGCCGTGACCAGGGCGTCGCCGGCACGGTCAAAGTCCCGCCAGGCGCCCACATAGACAAGGCTGGCGGCGAAGCGCAGGCGGCCGGTCGCTTGCCAGTCGGTGGCCAGGCTCGCCTTGTTTTTCGGCCGCCGGATCAATTCGGCGCCGGTGATGTCGTCGCGGGCGACGAGCCAGGTGTAGTCCGTCCGGAGAGCGAGCCGGCGGCCGAGCCTGACCGAGGCGAAAGTCTCGACGCCGTAGGTCGTCGCCCGACCGATGTTGAGATAGGTTTCCGCCAAGGCGCCGGCGGAAGGGTCGGGGCCGGCCTCGATGAGACCCCGGATGGCGTTGTGGAACCAGGTCGCGCCGATGCGGACGCGTCCGCCATCGAGAGGTTGCTCGAACCCCACGTCATAGCCGAAGCTGGTTTCCGGCTTGAGGTTCGGATTGGCGAAGAACTTGAAGGCCGGAAAGCTGACGAAGAGTTCCGAGAGCGTCGGCGACTTGAAGCCGGTTCCGACGCTGCCTTTCAACACCGTGCTGGTAGCCGAGATCGTATAGGCGGGGGCGATGCGCCAGGTGGCGTGGCCGCCGTAGCGGTCGTCCGAGTCATAGCGGGCGCTGGTTGCCAGGCCGAGACCGACGAGCGGTCGCGCCTGAAGCTCGGCGAAGCCGCCGACGCGGGTCTCGATGGCGCTGACCGGGCTATCGATCAGGCGGTCGACCGTGTCGTCGAGGCCAAGGACCACGGTGTCTTTCGGGTCGAGGATGATTCTCCCAAGCCAGTCGGCCTTCAGCCGATCGCCGTTGTCGACCACCGGCGTCGGCAGTCCAAACCCGTCGTCGGGACTCTGAACCGTGGTGTGGAAATTGGCGTAGGCGACGCCGAGCCGGTTTTCGAATCGCTCATCAATCAGCTGCAGTGTGGCCTCGGCGCGGGCGAAGAATTGCCTCTCCCACTGATCGGTCTGGGCCGCCTCGGGGAAGGGCGGGGCGGGAAAACCGTCGAAGTTCTCGCCCGTGGAGCGATAGTCGGCATCGACGTAGCGCAGCACGAGTCCGAGACTGAGATCGCGGGTCACGTCATAGCTGAGCTTAGCCGTGCCGGTGACGTTGTCGTAGCGGTCGCCGATGGCGGTCTCGCCGGGCGCCAACAGTCCAGGCGGCGTCACCGGCGTATCGCCCGAGCGAAAATGGGAAAGTGCGAACGCATAGTGAAAGCGGGCGAGCGAACCGCTCAGCGCCGTGGTCTGGTTGAAGGTGTCGAACGCGCCGCCCTCGAGACTGAGCGTGACTCTCGGCGGCCCTTCGCCAGCCGGGGTGACGATGTTGATCACCCCGCCCAGGGCGTCGGCGCCGTAGAGGCTGCTCTGCGGCCCGCGCAGGACTTCGATCTTCTCGACCCCCGACGCTAGCCCCTGGCCGAAATCATAGGCCCCGTTCTGGCTCGGATCATTGACCTCGATCCCGTCGATGACGACCTCGGTGTGATTGGAATTGGCGCCGCGAATGAACACCGAGGTGAGGCCGCCCGGGCCGCCGGTCTGGGTGAGGTTGAGGCCGGGCGTCGTATTGAGCGCGTCCGGCAGGGTGCGCCATTGATGGGCGTCGATCTCGGCGGCGGTGATCAGGGTGATCGAACTTCCCACCTGGTCGAGGGGCGTTGGGATCATGGTCGCGGTGACCACGACCGGCGCGACGGGGGTCGGCGGACCGGCCGAGGCCTGGGCGAGCGCGGCTTGG
>DATCEL010000415.1:0-2485 GCA_036510115.1 Caulobacteraceae bacterium | reverse complement strand
CGACCCCGCAGCCGACGTCGGCGACCTTGGCCCCCGCTTTCAGCTTGGCCTCGACGCCGTCGAGGGCGGGCAGCCAGTTCTGAACGATGTTGTTGACGTAGCCCGGCCGGAAGAAAGCCCCGGTGGCGCAGAACAGGCAGCCGGCGGAGTCGCCCCAGCGCACGCCCTCGCCAGTGCGGAACGAGTGCTCGACCTTGGGTTCGCCCTCGATCATGGCGGCGACGATGTCGAACGCGCCTTCGAGATAGACCGGGCTGTCCTTGACCGCGAAGACCATGGCCTGCTCCGGCGACAGGCTGAAGGTCTCGGCCCCCGGTTGATAGTCGACGAAGCCGTTGGCCGCCTGGGCGAGCGCCCATTCGCGGACATAGCGTTCGGCGAGGCCGCCGGCGCGGCGGGCCAGATCGCTGGCCGTGGCCGGACCGCCGTCGTGCAGGGCCTTAAACAGGCCCAGCCTGAAGCCGATGCGGACGGTGGGAACGCTCATCGCCCCGCCGAGATCGCCGAGCATCTTGCCAACAAATGTGTGGAGTTTGTCTTCGTCGAGCTGCGCCATGGAACTTCCCCCTGAGGCTGTCGCGAGGCCGGGGAAGTTCCTCCAATCGTTAGTCTGTTGCAAGTCGGAGATTTAGCCCAGCGCCACCTCTCCCTTGAGGGAGAGGTCGAGACGCGCCCTTGAAGGCGCGTCCGGGTGAGGGGCTAAGACGTCCGCGGGTTGAGCTCGAAATAGGCGTCCCATCACTCAAGGGTCCGCGCCAGTTCGGCGGCGCTCAAACCCCTCACCCGGAGCGGCAGTCGCCGCTCTCGACCTCTCCCTCTAGGGAGAGGTGATACCTACTGCGTCCAGGCGGCTGGCGACGCGCTGCTCCGACCAGTGGCGGGAGATGTTGTTGCGGAAGCAGGCCGGCCGGTCCTGCAGAGCGCCGGTTTCCAACCACAGGCGCTTCAGGTGACGCACCTTGCCGGCCGCACGATCGTCCGTATACGGAGCGCGACCGTGCAGCACATGGTAGTTGTTGATGAACTGCATGTCGCCCGGGCGGAAATCCATGGTCACGCTATGGGCGCCGCTATCGGCGCGACCCTGGATCCAGTCGAGGGCTTCGCGGGCGAGATCGGTGAGGCGCGGCGCGTCCGGGTGTCGCTGAGAGGCGAGGATATAGGCCCGGATCAGGCGCACGAAGAGGCGGTCGCCGTGGCGGGTGAAGACCGGCAGTTCGTACCAGCCGCGCGCGCCGGGGCGGTTCTCGCCGCGCATGTCGTAGGGCTGCGGCTTGTAGAGTTCGGCCGCCAGATCCGGCCGCTGGCGGACCATGTCGTTGTGCAGAGCCACGGAATTGGCCACCGCCGAGGCGCCGCCGCTGGCCCCGGTCGCCAGGCACATCAGGCCGACGAGGTCAGAGCCGTCGCAATGGAAGTCGAGGCCTATGCCGCCGAGCTCGTTGCCGCGGGCGGTCGGATCCTCGAAGCTCTTGCCCTGGTCGGTCACGTCGCCCAGCAGATGGCCGTGATGGTTCTGCGGCCAGGGTCGCCCGAGGTGAGCGCCGAAGCCCCAATAGGCCAGGCACATGTCGTCGTTGGACCAGCGCTCGCGCGGCAGGCCGCTGATCAACAAAAACCCGCGTCCGTCGATGAGCTCGCGCTCGATGGCCGCCAGACGATGGCCGAGGGTCGGCAGCGGGAAGTCGTCACGGCCGATATCGAGCAGTTCGGCGGAAACGGCGCGGGCGTGGGCGATAGCCTGCTCCAGCTCGGCGACCTCGGTCACCGACAGGGTCTCGGTCCAGGCGGCGGGATCGGCGACATCCGCCGCCCGCCATTCGCAACCGGTCTCCAGAGGTTCGATCATCGCCCCTACTCCGCCGCCATAGCCATGGGCGCGGCGCGCGCCCCGCGCACCAGCCGCCCGGGCAGGGCGCCGGTCGCCTCGCCCTCGCGATAGGTGATCTGGCCGGCGACGAGGGTCGCGACGTAGCCGCTCGCCTTCTGGATCAGCCGACGTCCGCCGGAGGGCAGATCGTAGGCGACGGCGGGCGCGTGCAGCGCCAGGCGATCATAGTCGATGACGTTGAGATCGGCGCGATAGCCCGGCGCGATCAGGCCGCGATCGTTAAGCCCGAGCAGGCGGGCGGTGTCGCGGGTCTGCATGCGCACGACCTCGGCCAGGGGCAGTTTGGGTCCGCGCGCGCGGTCGCGCGTCCAGTGGGCGATCATGGTCGTCGGAAAGCTGCCGTCACAGATCATGCCCACATGGGCGCCGCCGTCGGAGAGGCCGGGCACGGTGAGCGGATGGTCGATCATCGCGCGGGCGGCGTCGAGGGATCCCTCGACATAGTTGAGAAACGGCACATAGAGCATGCCCTTGCCGCCGCCCTCCAGCATGTGGTCGAGGGCCACGGCCTCGGGGACGACGCCGCGCGCACGGGCGATCGCATCGACCGTGGTCTCGGGGCCGGGCTCGTAGTCTGGCGTCTCGGCCATCAGG
>DATCEL010000414.1:0-9299 GCA_036510115.1 Caulobacteraceae bacterium | reverse complement strand
CGGCGACCGGATCGAGGATGCCGAGAATGTCGGTTTCCTTCATGATCAGAATATCTTCGTCGGCGATCTTAACTTCGCTGCCGGACCATTTGCCGAACAGGATGCGGTCGCCGATCTTGACGTCCATGGCCACGCGTTCGCCAGCGTCGTTGCGACCGCCGGGACCCACGGCGATGACTTCGCCTTCCTGGGGTTTTTCCTTGGCGGTATCGGGAATGATGATCCCGCCCTTGGACTTGGCTTCTTCTTCGACGCGCCGGACGGCGACCCGATCACCCAGGGGACGGAAGGTCATGGTTTGGAGGTCTCCGATTTATGTGACGGCGTCGCAAAAGCGCGGCCTTTTTGGCAGTCGGCGTGCCCGAGTGCCAAACGCCTCACGCAAATGGGCGGGCCAGGCCGATTTACAAGGCGCGGAGGGGGCAGGGCGGCGAATAAATCGGGTGGCGGCGGTGGCTGCCGGCCGCAAAGGTGCGTGTTGGTCTGTTCCCAGACCCTAGGTGTTGGTCTGATCGGCTGGGACGCCCGGCGGCAGCTTGGCCGCTCCGTGCTCGTTTTGGTCCGGTTGCGCCTCGGCGCCGACGCCGTAACAGGTCATCGAGAGAGAGCCCAAGGCGTATCCCCGGATCAAGGCGTCGAGCGCCCCTTCTTCCCTCGCCACCCCGGCCAGGTACAGCAAGGGGATGAAGTGATCCGGCGTCGGCGCCGCCATGGCGTAGTCGGGATGCTCGGTCATCGCGACAATGCCGCCGGGATCCCGCGCGAGTTTGGTGACGACTGCGTCGTCAAACCGCCGCGCCCAGTCGAAGCCGGTGTCAGGCTGGCGCGGGTCGATCCGGGCCAGGTTGTGAACAACGTTGCCGCTCGCGAGAATCAGGACGCCACGATCCCGCAGCGCCGCCAGTTGGGCGCCGAGTTCGACATGGTATTCCAGCGGCTTGAGCGCATTGATTGAGAGTTGCACGACGGGGATGTCGGCTGCCGGGTAGAGGTGGGCGAGGACGCTCCAGGCGCCATGATCGAGGCCCCACTGGTCCTGATCGAGCCCGATCCATGAGGGTTTCACGACCTCGGCCACTTCCTTCGCCACCTCGGGCGCGCCGGGCGCGGGGTATTCGAACGCGAACAGTTTCGGCGGGAAACCATAGAAATCGTGGATCGTGCGTGGGCGAGACATGGCCGTGACGGCGGTGGCCCCGATGAACCAGTGGGCGGACACCACCACAATGGCTCTGGGGCGAGGGAGCTGCCGCCCGAGGGTGCGCCACGCCTCGGTGTAGCCGTTGCGTTCGAGCGCGTTCATCGGGCTGCCGTGACCGATGAATAGGGCGGGCATCCTGATCATCGCGGACTCCACAAGCTCGGGGATCTCGAACGCTTCCCGACTCCGTGACTATGACGCGGCGAGGGCGGCGTGAACAATGTACGGCTGGCCCGTATCTTGCGAGCGCTGCCTAAATCGCTCGAGGAGGGCCTGGAACTCCGCCGCCAACGCCTCCGCGTCGGCGTGGCGGAGGCGAAGTTCGAGCCAAAATTCCGCGACCGTCGTGCGGCAGCCCTTATCGCGCACGACGCGCATGCGCGGACCGGCGCCATCGTGTGAATAGAGACGACCCTTCAGGCCGCGAGCGAGCCCTCGATCGAGCGAGGTTCGCAGGCGGCCGGACAGGGCGTCGTCGGGCGTCGCGGGCGCGAGTTCCGCCGGAACGAAGAAGCTCTTGGCCGTGGCCCGGTAGAATTTGATCGGCGCGCCCGGGCGCGGCTGCCGCCGGGCGATCCGAACCAGACCCAGGCGCAGAAACTTGCTCATGTGGTGGTGGAGGAGATTGAGCGGGGTCTCGGTCAGCCGCGAAAGTTCGGTCAGGGACCGCTCGTGGGCGATGAGCGCCAGGACGATCTTTCGCTGACGGGGATTGGCGAACACCGCGGCGGCGGCGGGCTCGGCGATTTCGGCTGTTTCGATCACGCGAGTTCCGCTTTCGCTAGCCGGGAGATCATATCCCGAAGCCACATTCAATATCTTCTCTTTCAATTGAACAAGGCTAACCCGCTCGGTGACCCATCATCCGACAGGAGCTTTCATGGACTCGCGTTTGAAATATCTGGCGCTCGGCGTGGCCGTCGCCGGGGCGGGGGCGGCCTTGTCGGTCAGCCAAGCGGCGCCGGCGACCGTGCCGGACTCCGCGCTGATCAGGGATTGCGTGGCGGCGCAGGCGCGCAAGCTCGACTTCTCAGGCATCGTCTCAGTGGTTCGGCGGGGTAAGTCGGCCACTTACGCGCAGGGGCTGGTCGCCGGTCCGGGAAGCCGGCCAATCACGTCCGCAACCCGGTTCAACCTCGGCTCGGCCGGGAAGATGTTCACGGCGGTCGCCGTCGCCCAGTTGATTGACGGTGGCAAGATCAAGCTCGACGACCCGATCGGCGGTTCTGTGCGCGGTCTGACGGCGGAAGCTTCCAGGGTTACCGTCCGCCAGTTGCTCGACCACAGCTCTGGCCTCGGCAACTACTTCGCGCCCGAAAATCTGCCAGCGCTGATCAAGGCGCGAACGCTCAGGGACCTGCTGCCGCTGGTCGCGGCCGACAGGCCGGAATTCCCGCCTGGGGAGCGCTTCGCCTATTCAGACACCGGCTTTCTGCTGCTCGGACTGATGATCGAGCAGGTGTCGGGGGAAAGCTACGGCGACTATGTGCGCGGCCATATTTTCACGCCGGCCGGGATGACCGCCACGGGCTTGGACGCCGCGCCGACGCGGGCGATCGGCATGACGGCGATGCCGGACCCCATGCAAGGCGCCCCTGACCACGCCGCCGCCGCCGGCGGCCAACGCCTGATGATGCAGCCAGGCCCAGGGCGCACGCCGCCGGTCGGTCCTTTGCGGCCCGCGGCGGAGGCGGCGCTGCACGGGGGCTCCGCTGGAGGAAGTTTCAGCACCGCGGCGGACATGCGGAAATTCTTCGCCGCCCTGCTGTCCGGCAAGCTGACCAGCGCGAAGTCGTTGGCCATGCTGGTGTCGCCGCAGATTGTGGCGGCGAAGGCCGAGGGCGGCCAGCCGGAGCGCGACTACGGCTTCGGCTTTGGGGTCGGGCGTTTCGGCGGCCACCGCTGGTTTGGCCACAACGGCGGCGCGCCGGGCGTCAACGTCGAGGCGATCGAGTTTCCGGACGATCAGGTGACGGTGGTGGTTCTGGCCAATCGCGACCCGCCGTCGGCGACGATCCTCTATCGTCAATTGCGCGCCGCGCTCTTCGAACCGGAGACGGGTAGGGCCTGCGGCGTTCATTCGTAGAGCGGATGATCGCAATTTGCGCCTAAATCATTGACCATCGCCATGAATAATTGCAATATGAAATCTCCGAAGCAAACGGCGGCGGCATGGGCAAAACTGACAGGGCGCGGTTCGAGGCTTTCGCCCGGGGGGTGGCCGACGGAGGCAGCATCCGCGCGGCGGCCACCGCGGCCGGCTATGGCGTCGGCAGCAACGCCTGTTACCGCATGGCGCGGACCGCGCCGTTCAAAGCCGAGGTGATCCGCGTGGCTTCTGAACTGCGCCACGCAAGCTCCAATAGTCTGGCCCCGATCATCGCCGCCTTGATGGAAGGAGCGCACAAAGCGCTCGCCAAAAACAGCAACGCCAGCCTGATCATTGCGGCGCGGATGCTGGCCGAGGCCGGGCGACTGAAGCAGAGGCTGCCGCCGCCGCGCCCTGGGCGACATTCACGCCGACGCTTCGATGACTTGACCCTCGATGAGTGGCTGGAGCGCTACGGGGCAGACTCGTGAACCGGAGGATCTGGATTTGAGTCTATGGCGTAGGTAAGTGACAGAGCGCGGCGATCGTGTTTATAGAACCGCGCAAGTCATCCGGAGTTGACTAGCCATGGACTACAAGGCTCATTTCGCCAGCGCCGTGGAACAGGTGCGCGGCGAGGGGCGATATCGGGTGTTCGCCGATCTGAAGCGCCATCGCGGCGCTTTTCCGATGGCCACCTGGACTTCGCCTGATGGCGAGGCGCGCGACGTCGTCGTCTGGTGTTCCAACGACTATCTCGGCCAGGGCCAGAACCCGGTGATTATCGAGGCCATGCACCGGGCCATCGACGAAGCCGGCTCGGGTTCGGGCGGCACGCGCAATATCTCCGGCACCACCCACTATCACGTCGAGCTGGAGGCCGAGCTGGCCGAACTGCACGGCAAGGAAGCCTCGCTGCTGTTCACTTCGGGCTATGTGTCCAACGAGGCGGCCCTGGCCACCCTGCAGACCATACTGCCGGGGCTGATCATCTTCTCCGATGAGCTGAACCACGCCTCGATGATCGCCGGCATTCGCCACGGCGGTGGACCGCGCAAGATCTTCCACCACAACGATCTGGCCCATCTTGAGGAACTGCTCGCCGCCGCGCCGGCCGAGGCGCCCAAGCTGGTCGCCTTCGAGAGCGTCTATTCGATGGACGGCGACATCGCCGACATCAGGGGCACGGCGGCCCTGGCGCGGAAATACGGCGCGCTCACCTATCTCGATGAAGTCCACGCCGTCGGCCTCTACGGCGAGCGCGGCGGCGGGGTTTCCGAGCGCGACGGGGTCGCCGGCGAGATCGACATCATCGAAGGGACGCTCGGCAAGGCGTTCGGGGTGATGGGCGGCTATATCGCCGCCGACGCGATGCTGATCGACGCTATCCGCTCGCACGCCAGCGGCTTCATCTTCACCACCTCCCTGCCGCCGGCGCTGACCGCCGGCGCTCTGGCCAGCATCCGCTGGCTGAAAGAGCACGACGAGGTTCGCCAGAGTCACCAGGAACGGGCCGCGAGCCTGAAGGCGCGGATGGCCGCCGCCGGCCTGCCGGTGATGCCGTCGGTCAGTCACATCGTGCCGATCCTGGTGGGCGATCCGGTGCACTGCAAGCTGGTCTCGGACATGCTGCTTTCCGAGCACGGCATCTATGTGCAGCCGATCAACTATCCGACCGTGCCGCGCGGGACTGAGCGGCTGCGCTTCACGCCGACGCCGTTCCACACCGACGCGATGATGGACGATCTGGTCGCCGCGCTCGAGGGGCTGTGGACCCGCTGCAACATTCGCCGCCTCGGCGGCGTCGCGGCCTAGCAAGAAATACCTTCTCCCTGAAGGAGAGGGAGGGGCCCACGCGGAGCGTGGGAGGGTGAGGAGCTACGCTGCTTGCTTTCCTACACCCTCACCCGGACGGCTTCGCCGTCTCGACCTCTCCCCATGGGAGAGGTGAGGGGCTATACAGCGCTCGAATCCCAGGAGGCGAATCGTGAGCATGACCGCGGCGGCGCAGAGAGAAGGCTCGACCTCGACCGCCGACCCGGCCGTGTTCGACTCCATCGGCCGCGAGTTCCGCCGCCAGCAGGACCAGATCGAGCTGATCGCCTCGGAGAACATCGTCTCGCGCGCTGTGCTCGAGGCCCAGGGCTCGGTGCTGACCAACAAATACGCCGAGGGCTATCCCGGCCGGCGTTACTACGGCGGTTGCGAGTTCGTCGATGAGATCGAGATCCTGGCCATCGAGCGGGCCAAGGCCTTGTTTGGCGCTGAGTGGGCCAATGTCCAGCCGCACTCCGGTTCGCAGGCCAATCAAGCGGTGTTCATGGCCTTGATGAAGCCCGGCGACACCTTCATGGGCATGGACCTGGCGGCGGGCGGGCACCTGACCCACGGCAAGAGCGTCAATCAGTCGGGCAAGTGGTTCAACCCCGTCGCCTACACCGTGCGGACGCAGGACCAGATCATCGACTACGAGGGCATGGCCGAGATCGCCCTCGAACATAAGCCCAAACTGATCATCGCCGGCGGTTCGGCCTACAGCCGGACGATCGACTTCGCCCGCTTCCGAGAGGTGGCGGACAGCGTCGGGGCCTATCTGATGGTCGACATGGCCCATTTCGCGGGCCTGGTGGCCGCTGGCCTGTTCCCTGATCCGTTGCCGCACGCCCACGCGGTGACGACGACGACCCACAAGACCCTGCGCGGACCAAGGGGCGGGATGGTCCTCTCCAACCATCCGAAGCTCGGCAAGAAGATCGACTCGGCGGTGTTTCCGGGCATCCAGGGCGGGCCGCTGATGCATGTCATCGCCGCCAAGGCGGTGGCCTTCGGCGAGGCCCTGGCGCCGGAATTCAAGATCTACGCGCGGGCGGTGATCGACAATGCCCGCGCCCTGGCCGATTCGCTGATGGCCTCCGGATTCAACATCGTCTCCGGCGGAACCGACAGCCATCTGATGCTGGTCGATCTTCGACCCAAGAACGTTACCGGCAAGGCGGCGGAGGCGAGCCTCGAGCGGGCCAATATCACCTGCAACAAGAACGGCATCCCCTTCGATCCGGCTCCGCCGGCGGTGACCTCCGGCCTGCGGCTGGGAAGCCCGGCGGCGACCACGCGCGGCTTCGGTCAGGCGGAGTTCCGCCGCGTCGGCAAGCTGATCGCCGAGGTCGTCGATGGGCTTGCGGCCAACGGCGAGGAAGCCAACGGCGCGGTCGAGGCCCGGGTGCGCGGCGAGGTCAAGGACTTGACCGGCCGGTTCCCGG
This sequence comes from Caulobacteraceae bacterium, assembly GCA_036510115.1. Lineage (GTDB taxonomy): Bacteria > Pseudomonadota > Alphaproteobacteria > Caulobacterales > Caulobacteraceae > Acaudatibacter. Next base: position 2,749 of record DATCEL010000414.1, on the reverse strand, counting down.
TCTACATCTGAACCGGTCACGCAAAGCCTAAGGAAGGGGCCCGTAGATGCGCTGCCCGTTCTGCGGTGAGCTGGAAAGCCAGGTGAAGGACAGCCGTCCGTCCGAGGACGGGGCGACGATCCGCCGCCGCCGGCTGTGCCCTGAGTGCGGCGGCCGCTTCACCACCTTCGAGCGCGTGCAACTGCGCGAACTGACCATCCTCAAGCGCTCGGGCCGACGCGCGCCGTTCGACCGCGAGAAGCTGGTGCGCTCGATCTCCACGGCCACGCGCAAGCGTCCGGTGGATCCGGAGCGGCTGGAGCGGATGGTCAACGGCATCGTCCGGCAGCTGGAGAGCATGGGCGAGACCGAACTGGCCTCCAATGTCGTTGGCGACATGGTGATGAAGGCGCTGAAGACGCTCGATGATGTCGCCTATGTCCGCTACGCCTCGGTCTATCGCGATTTCCGGCAAACCGAGGACTTCGCGAGGTTCCTGAACGACGAGGGCCTGGCCGAAGAGAGCGAGGCGTGAAGCGCGCGATCCGTCCCGGACGCTCGGTGGCGCGCCTGGGGGCGGTCCAGGCGCTCTATCAGATGGACGTCTCCGGCGTGGGCGCCGAGGCGGTGGTGCGCGAATTCCACGAGCACCGTTTCGACCGCGACATGGATGGGGAAACCCTGGCCCCGGCCGACGAGGCCTGGTTCGCCAGGGTGGTGCGCGGCGTGGCCGCCGAGCAGGAGGGCGTCGATCGCGGCATTCGCAAGCGCCTGGCCAGCGGCTGGAAACTGGAACGGTTGGACGCCACGGTGCGGGCGATCCTCCGGGCCGGGGCGTTCGAGCTGATCAACCAGGCGGACGTGCCGACCGAGGTGATCATCGATGAATACATGGAAGTCGCCAAATCGTTCTTCGAGGGCGCCGAGCCCGGTTTCATCAACGCCGCCCTCGACGCCATAGCCGCCGACGCCCGACCCACCGATGACAAGCCCGGTTGACGAGTTCGACTGGATCGCCTCGCTGCGCGGTCTGACGCTGGGCGATGCGCGGGCGCTCAATCTCGCTGACGACGCCGCCGTGCTGCCGGCGCGGCCCGGGTTCGATCTGGTCATCTCAAAGGACGCCATGGTCGAGGGCGTGCATTTCCTGACTGGCGAAGCGGCCGATGTGATCGCCCGGCGCCTCCTGCGCACCAGCCTGTCGGACCTGGCCGCCAAGGCGGCGACGCCGTTCGGCTATCTGCTGATGACCGCCTGGCCGCCGAATCGCGACGGCGCCGGGCGCGACGCGTTCCGCGCCGGTCTGGAGGCCGACGGCCGCGCGTTCGGCGTGGCGTTGTTGGGCGGCGACACCGTTTCCACGTCTGGTCCCTTGACGGTGAGCGCCACGGTGCTGGGCTGGGTGGAGGCGGGACGAGCGGTTTTGCGCTCAGGGGCGCGGGCCGGTGACGCCCTGATGGTCTGCGGCGACATCGGCGACGGCTGGCTGGGCCTGAAGGCCGCGCGCGGCGAAATCATGGATGCCGACGGACGCCTGGCCGCGCGCTACCGCGTGCCGACGCCACTCTTGTCTCTGCGAAGCTTGCTTCAGGCCCACGCCCAAGCCTGCGCCGACGTTTCCGATGGCCTGATCGCCGACGCCGGCCATATAGCCGAGGCGAGCGGGCTGGGTCTGGCCATCGAACTGTTCGATTTTCCCGTCTCGCCGGCCGCCGAGGCGTGGTGTTCGAATCAGCCGGAGGCGTCCGCGGCGCGCCTCGGCCTGGCGACCGGCGGCGACGACTATGCCCTGGTCTGCGCTGTCGACCCGGCGGAGGAGGAGGCGTTCGTCGCCGAGGTCCAGGCGCTGGGCGTCCCGGCGGCGCGGGCGGGACGATTCGGCGATCGACCAGGACTGCAGGTGACCGCGCACGGGCTAGAAATCGCCGTCCCGAGGCGCGGCTGGCGTCACTGATAACACGCTGCCTCGCGGGAGCGGTGAAACGCCGGTTCGCCCGCGCGCTTGCTTTGCCGGGCGGGTTTTGGCAGTTTCCCGCGGCTTTCCGGGGCGGCTTGCGCCTTAGACCTATTCCACAACCCACCCCGGCCGGCGTGACGCGCCCGCGGGGCGAGACTTTGAGGACGACTCCGAAATGAATTTGGTGCTTGAGCTGGTGATCGTCGCTGGCCTGCTGGCGGTGGCGTACGGCGTCCTGCAATCGATGTCCCTGCTGCGCGCCTCGGCCGGCAGCGAGAAGATGCAGGAGATCGCCGCCGCCATCCAGGAAGGCGCACAGGCCTATCTCCGCCGGCAATATATGACCATCGCCATGGTTGGCGCGGTGATCCTGGTGGTGATCTTCTTCCTGATCGGCAAGGCGGAGGCGCTCGGCTTCCTGATCGGCGCGACACTCTCCGGCGCGGCCGGATTCGCCGGCATGCTGATTTCGGTGAGAGCCAATGTGCGCACGGCCCAGGCCGCTTCGCAGAGCCTCGCCGCCGGTCTCTCCCTGGCCTTCCGCTCGGGCGCGGTGACCGGGATGCTGGTGGCGGGCTTCGCCCTGCTGGGCGTCGCCGGCTACTACGCCGTACTGACCGCTGGCTTTGGGCTTGAGGCGACCAGCCGCGACGTGATCGATTCGCTGGTCTCGTTGGGCTTCGGCGCCTCGCTGATCTCAATCTTCGCCCGCTTGGGCGGCGGCATCTTCACCAAGGGCGCGGACGTTGGCGGCGACATGGTCGGCAAGGTCGAAGCCGGGATTCCCGAGGACGACCCGCGCAACGCGGCGAC
>DATCEL010000413.1:0-2392 GCA_036510115.1 Caulobacteraceae bacterium | reverse complement strand
CCCCCAGATCGTCCAGAATCCGGACGACCGCCTCCGCCACCAAGGCGTAACCGTCGGGCGTGAGATGCAGCGCGTCAAGCTTCATTCGCTGGGCGCCGGCGGCGGCGACGATACCCTCCACATCGACGATCGACACCCCCGTGCGCGCCGACAGATCGATGAGGGCGAGATTGAACTGGCGCATGCGCGTGGAAAGGCCATCGGCGAGCCCCTCGAAACAATGGATCCATTCGCCGGGGATGACCGGTGAGAGGTTGTAGATCAGCAACGGCGCCTGCGAGGTTCGCCGCAGCCGCTCGAGAATGCCCTCGAAGTTGGCCATTGAACGGGCGGCGTCGAGTTTTCCAATCGCCTCGAAATCTGAGGCCAGCCATTGGCGATCGACGGCGGGCCAAGTCTCCCGGCCATAGGGAAAGAACAGGAAACCCTTCCGCCGATGACGCACGAGTTCGGTGAACACGTCCGGCAGGATAGACAGGATGACGGCATCGGCGGCGCTCTCGAACAGGGCGGCGCTGAATTGAGACCGGGCCGGATGCGGCCCCAGCAAGTCATCGCGGGCGATGATCTCTTCGGGCGGCGCGCCATCGGCGGCCAGCAGCGCTTCGGTTCCACCAGAGGTTTCATGGCGCAGGCGGATGAGGGCGCCCGGACAGCGCGCCCGCATGACCTCGTTGACGCCGTTCCAGCGCACCTCGCCGCCGACGCGGCAGGAGTGCAGGGAATCGTGAACATCGACGTTTCCCTTGGCGAACAGATTGATGTGCCCCACCCGCGCGATTAGGCGCTAGGGGTAAGGGAAAGCAAGCGATGCCGACCGCGTCCAGACGCCGCGGTTCAGATAACGCTCAAGCGTCTTCTCCCAAGGCTTTGGTCACCAGTTCGCGCAGGTTTTTCGACAGGGTCGCCTGCTCGGCGATGCGCGTCAGTTCCGCCTTCATCAGAGCCGCCAGATTCGCCTTATAGCGCGGCCAGACGCACAGCGGCTCGACAAGTCGGGACGCGGTCATCGGGTTGAAGGCGTCGGTGGCGATGACCTGATCGGCGATGAAGCGATAGCCGGCGCCGCTGGGATCGTGGAATCGGGCCGGATTGCCGGACGCGAAGGTCTGGACGAGCGCGCGCAGCCGGCTCGGCGTCTTGGCGTCGAAGGCTGGATGGGCGGTCAAGCCGATCACGCGCCCGAGCACCCCCTCGTCTGGATCGCGGGCCTGGATGGCGAACCACTTGTCGATAACCAGGGGCTCGGCCTTCCAGCGCTCGTAGAAAGCCACGAGCGCGGCGTCGAAATCGGGACCGCCCATGAGCATCAAGGCGCAGAGCCCGCCCATGGCCTCCGTCATGTTATCGGCGAGACGCAGATGCTCGCGGGCGCGCTCGCGATTGCGGCCGTTGGGATGGGCGGCCAGCAGTTCGAGGGTGGCGTTGCGCAACGCGCGCCGACCGGCCGCCTCGGCGTCGACCGAGAACGCCGCGCCGTCCTTCATCCCTTCATGAAGATGGCTAAGCGGCGCGGCCAGGTGCGTCGCCATGCGTCGGCGTAGCGCCTCGCGCGCCTCGTGGATCGCCGCCGGATCGGCGCCGACGCGGGCCTGGGCCAGGTCCGACTCGGACGGCAGGGCCAGCATCAGCGCCTTGAAGGCCGGCTCGGCGGACTGATCGTCCAGCGCCCGGCCCATGGCCTCGGCGAAGCGCTCCTCGCCCACCTCGTCGGTGTCTTCGGCCGCGCGGGCCAGGATCAGGTCCCGGGCGAGGGTTTGGCCCGCCTCCCAGCGATTGAACAGGTCTGGATCGGAGGCCAGCAACACATAGGCGTCCTTGGCCGGGGCGTCGGTGGTCAGCTTCACCGGCGCGGAAAAGCCGCGCAGGGCGGAGATCACCGGCATTCGCTCGATTCCCTCCAGGCGCAGACGCCGCTCGGCCCCGTCGAGCATGATGACCTCTGTCTCGCGTAAGGAGCGGCCGTTCTCGTCCAGGAGGCCGAAGGCGACCGGGATCGGCAGGGGGCGCTTGTTCGGCTGGCCGGGGGTGGGCGCCGTCGCCTGGGTGAAGGTGAGATCGAGCGCGCGTGCGCCGCAATCGTAGGCCGCCTTCAGATCCACCGCCGGCGTCCCGGCCTGCTCGTACCAGTGGAAGAAGTCGGAGAGGTCCCGTCCCGAAACCTCGGCGAAGCAGGCGATGAAGGCTTCCATCGTTGTCGCATGGCCGTCCCAGCGCTCGAAATAGAGGTCCATGCCGGCGCGAAAATCCGTCTCGCCGAGCATAATGCTCAGCATACGGATGACCTCGGCGCCTTTCTCATAGATCGTCGCGGTATAGAAATTGTCGATCTTGACGAAGCTGTTCGGCCGCACCGGATGGGCCAGGGGTCCGGCATCCTCGCTAAACTGGC
>DATCEL010000412.1:0-3655 GCA_036510115.1 Caulobacteraceae bacterium | reverse complement strand
TGCTCGCCGACCTCGGTCATGTCGATGGTAGACGCGTCGATCTTGCCCGGCACGGAATAATTCAGAGCGCGGGCGAGGATGCGGGCGGTAGTCGTCTTGCCGACGCCGCGCACGCCGGTCAGCATGAAGGCGTGGGCGATGCGACCCGAGGCGAAGGCGTTGGTCAGGGTTCTGACCATGGCCTCCTGGCCGATCAGGTCATCGAAGGTCCGCGGTCGATATTTGCGCGCGATGACGGTGTAGGCCGCGGCCGGCTCGGCCTCCGCCGCTGCAGCGCCGAACATGTCGCTGGTCGCGGGATCGCGCTCGGTTTCAGGTTGGTCGGGCTCGAGCACGGTGTCGGTCATGGAGCTCGGGCGGGGCGCTGGAGGAACAGGGGTGGAGACCGGCGGACGACCCGGAGTAAATCTCGTTACGGCTGCTTCCTTCCGGACCTGACCGGGTTGGCGAGGCCTCCGCCCATCGCCGATCTCCAAGGCCTATATCGCGTGGAGCGAGGTTGGGCGCAAGCCGGCGCGGCCGATGAGCGATAGCTGACGCGCCCGCCGGCCTCGGCTATGAGGCCCCATGGCCCTCGATAGTTTCGTCAATGTTTTCGCCGGCAATCCGCTGGAGCGCTCCAGCTATCAACGCACCGACGCAGCGTGGCTGGACGCGCGCCTGGCCGATCCGGAGTCTCTCGCCGTCGCCCTGTGGAACGGCAAGCCGCTGGTCGAGGACGCCAAGGGCGGCGGCGTCCAGATCGCCTATCTCGCGACCGGCATGGCCAAAGCCTTGTCCTCGGGGTGGGAACGGCTCTTGTTCCTGGGTCTGTGGAAGGAAACGCCCGTCTTCGCCGTCGACTTGGAGAGCGACACCGACCCGGCCGACGGCCCGCTGGCGGGTCTCGGCCGGTTCGAGGATCTGCGCGCCATCGCCACCACCCTCCAGGGCGGCGAAGCGGCCATCGTCGCCACTGCCAAACAGGTCTTCGAATGGCGGCGCAAACATCGCTTTTGTTCGGCCTGCGGGGCTCCGACCGAGGCCATCGAGGCCGGCTGGAAGCGGGTCTGCCGCGTCTGCGAGGCGCAGCATTTCCCGCGCACCGATCCGGTGGTGATCATGCTGCCGGTCAGGGGGGAGCGCTGCCTGCTCGGGCGTCAGGCCGCGTGGCCGAAGGGCATGTATTCCGCCCTCGCGGGCTTCGTCGAACCGGGCGAGTCGATCGAGGAGGCCTGCGCCCGCGAACTTTTCGAGGAGGCGGCGGTGCGCGCCACCACGGTGCGCTATCACTCCACTCAGCCGTGGCCTTATCCTATGTCGTTGATGATCGGCCTGATCGCCGAGATCGAAGCGGGCGAGCCTGTCGCCGACCAGGTGGAAATCGACGAGGTGCGCTGGTTCAGTCGCGAGGAGGCCGGCGCTCTCGTCCGCGGCGATCACACGGACGCCCGCGCGCCAGGCGGCCTGGCCATCGCCCACCAGTTGATCAAGGCTTGGGCGGAGGAGGGCGTGGCGGCGGCCTCGCCCCTCTGATACAGAACGGAGCATGAACCCGATCTCACCGCTGGAGGTGATTCTCCTCATCCTCGCCGTCGGCGCGGTGATCTGGGCTATGGCCGAGCGGGGCAGGGCGGCGCGCGCGCTCGCCGATCTCGCCCGCGCCGGCAGCGGCGAGGAGGCGGTGAAGGCGCAGGCGGCGCTTTCCGCAAACGCGGTCGCCGATGTGCTGGTCAAGCGCGCGGCCGAGACCTTCGAGGCCCAGAACGCACTCAGCCAGGCCAAGCTCGAGGCGCAGCTGAAGCCGGTAGCCGAGACCCTGGCCAAGTTCGAAGCCAAGGTCACCGCCGCCGAAGAGGCGCGGGCGCGGGAGGCCGGCGGCCTCAAGGTCCAGATCGAGCAACTGCTGGCCGCCTCGACCGCCACTCAGGACGAAGCGCGCAAGCTCTCCAACGCCCTGCGGCGCGGCGCGGGCGTCCAGGGCCGCTGGGGCGAGCAGATGCTGCGCAATGTGCTCGAGCTGGCCGGCATGCGCGCCGGCGCCGATTTCGAGGAACAGTTCAACATTCAGGCCGAGGGCGGCGCGCTCAGACCCGATGTCGTCGTCCGCCTGCCGCGCGGCGGGGTGTTCGTGATCGACGCCAAATGCTCGCTCAACGCCTATCTCGAAGCCCAGGACGCGGTCGACGAAGGGGCGCGCGAGGCTTGCTATCAACGCCATGCCGCCAGCGTCAAAACCCATATGAACGGTCTGGCCGCCAAGGCCTATTGGGACCAGTTCGATGCCTCGCCCGACTTCGTGGCGATGTTCATTCCGGGCGACGCCTTCTTGAGCGCGGCCATTGAGCGCGCGCCCGACCTCTACACCCAGGCGATGGAGAAGCGGGTCATTCTGGTGACGCCGTCCAGCCTCTTCGCCCTGTGCAAGGCGGTGGTCTACGGCTGGCGCGTCGAACAGCAAGGCGTCAACGCGCGCGAGATCGCCGACCTTGGGCGCGAGCTTTACAAGCGCCTGTCGGTCATGGGCAGCCATGTCGCCGGCCTCGGCAAGGCGCTCGGAACCGCAGTCGGCAAATACAACGATTTCGTCGGCTCGCTCGAGACCCAGGTGCTCAGCCAGGCGCGCCGGTTCGAGGAGCTGAAGGCCGACAACCCCTCCGCGCCTCTGCGCGACGTGGGCGTGGTGGAGACAAGCCCGCGTCCGCTGGTCAAACTCGCGGCGGAGATGTCCGAGCCGGCGCCAGCCTTGACGGTGACCCGGGCCGCGCATACCTCCCCGCCATGAGCGTTCGTCGCATCCTCACCGTCGATACCGATCTCGCCGCCCTCAAAAAAATCTCCACGCCGGTGGAGGCGGTGGACAATGATCTGCGCGCGCTGATGGATGACATGCTCGAGACCATGTACGCGGCGCCCGGCATCGGCCTCGCCGCCATCCAGGTTGGCGTTCCCAAGCGCGTCCTGGTCATGGATCTTTCACGCGACGAAGAGCCCAAGGCGCCCCGCCACTTCGTCAATCCGGAGATTTTATGGGCCTCCGAGGATACCCTCCCCTACGAGGAAGGCTGCCTGTCGGTCCCCGAGATCTACGACGAGGTCGAGCGTTCGGCCAAGGTGCGACTGCGCTATCTCGACTACAACGGGGAAGCGATCGAGGAAGAGGCCGAGGGTCTCTTCGCCGTCTGCATCCAGCATGAGATCGACCATTTGAACGGGGTGCTGTTCATCGATCACCTCTCGCGTCTGAAGCGCCAGCGCGCGGTGGACAAGGTGCGCAAAGCCGCCCGCGCTGACGAAATGGAACCCTCGCGGTTGTGACTTCCAACCCTCTCCCATAGGGAGAGTCGCCATGCGCCTGGCCTTTCTTGGCACGCCCGAATTCGCCGTTCCGACCCTCGCCGCGCTCGTCGACGCGGGCCATGAGGTCGCTCGCGTCTATTCCCAGCCGGCCGCGCCGCGCGGTCGCGGTCAGGTTCTGACGCCGTCCCCGGTGGAAGCCTTCGCCACGGTCCGAGGCATCGACGTCCGTACGCCTCTGTCACTTCGCGCGCCGGAGGAATTGGCGGCGTTCGCGGCCCTGAATCTGGACGCGGCCGTGGTCGTCGCCTTCGGTCAGATCCTCGACCGCGCGGTCCTCGAGGCGCCCAGGCTCGGCTGCTTCAACCTGCATGCCTCG
>DATCEL010000411.1:0-7590 GCA_036510115.1 Caulobacteraceae bacterium | reverse complement strand
CCCACGCCGTTGAAGGCGAAGGCGATGTCTGGGGCGCCGTTCTCGTCGTTGCTGCTGTGGGCGTCGGTCAACATGCCGCCATCGACCATGGCCCGCCGCTTGAGGACGTAAAATTCCTGATAATGGTCGTCGCTCGGCAGGGTCTCGTCATCAGGCGGGATGCGGCCCGCCTTGAGATCGTCGGTCGAAAGGCCGGTGTCGACGAGCTGGAAGGTCAGCTTGGCGGTCTTGCCGATCACCGCCTTGAGCCGCTCCGGATCGCTTTCACCGGGCGCCTCGATGACGATGCGGTTGGCGCCCTGGCGGGTTATCGACGGGTTCGTCGCCCCCAGCGCGTCGATGCGCTTGCGGATGATCTCGATGGAGCGCGTCACCGCGTCTTCCGCGGCGTCCTTAGCCGCCTGCGGCACATAGGCGATCTGGATCGTCTGACCCGGGGTTTGCCTGATCGAGGTGTCACGGCCACCGCCGGTCAAGGCGCCGCCGATCTGGTTGGAAAGCAGTTTGAAGGCTGGATCGTACTGTGCCGGATCGGTGATCTGGACTGAGACGGTCTGCCCGGTCAGGGCGAGGTTGCTGAAGGTGATCTGACCGACGCGCAGCTTGGTGCGCACATCTTCGGTGAGGTTGGTCAGCCGTTCCTGATTGAGGGCGTTGGTGTCGACCTCCATGAGCAGGTAGGAGCCGCCGCGCAAATCGAGGCCCAGGCTGAGCCTGTCATGCGGCAGCCAGGATGGCAGAGTTTGCAGCGCCGAGTCTGGCAGCAGATTGGGCAGGGTGAAAATCAATCCGAACAGGGCCGAGGCCAGGACCAGGATGATCTTCCAGCGCGAAAGAGCGAGCATGACGGGGTTGTGAAGCCGTCAGGACTTGGAATCGTTGGCGGCCGCCGGTTCGCCACGAGAGATCACGTCGGCGATCATCGACTTGACCACCTTGACGGTGACGTTCTGAGCGATCTCAACCCCGACTTCAGTCTCTTCGACGCGGACCACCTTGCCCTTGACGCCGCTCGACATGACCACGGTATCGCCGCGCTTCACGCCGCCGACCTTGGCCTGGTGCTGCTTCTGCCGTCGCTGCTGCGGCATCAAGATCATGACGTAGAACAGGACCATGATCGCCACCAGCGGCAGCATCTGGCCGAAAGGGCTGGAAAAGAGGCCTGCAAGGCCATCGGCGGCGGGCGTCGCGGCCGCGACGGCCAGAAGGAGAGGGATTCGGGCGATCATCAAGGCTTCCGAAAGGTGGATGGGCGGCGCGCATTTGGAGCCGCGCTCAAGGCTGGCGGAAGCTATGCGTTCGGCCGGCCTTTTGCAATGCGAGCGAGCCGTCTATGGCGTGTGGCCATGGAAGACAAGCTTGTCGCTTCGATCGAGCGCGTGGCTGCGGCGTTGGAGCGCATGGCCCCGCCCGCGGCCCTGCCGCCGGACTTCCGCGGCGCGCGCCTCTTCCGCCACGATCCGATCGGACGCGCCTTCGCGCCAGCCCCGGACTATGGCCTCGCCCTCGACCTGTTGGTCGGGATCGACCGCCAGAAGGCCCTGGTGGTCGAGGCGTTCACCCGCTTCGCCGCCGGCGTGGCGACCAACCACATCCTGCTCTGGGGCGTGCGCGGCGCCGGCAAGAGCTCGCTGGTGAAGGCTGCGTTCATGACCGTCGCCGCTCGGGCCGAGGCGCTCAAGCTGGTGGAGGTCGATCGGGACGAGGTCGCGGCCATGCCCGACCTGTTCGAAGCCCTTCGCGGGTTCGGCGAACGGTTCGTGGTTCTGTGCGACGATCTGTCGTTCGAGGAGGGCGCGGCGGCGGCCAAGGCTCTCAAGTCGGCGCTGGAGGGCGGTGTTTCTGGGCCGCCCGAGAACGTCCTTTTCGTCGCCACCTCCAACCGCCGCCATCTGATGCCGCGCGACCACGCCGAGGCCAGGGGCGCCATCGCCATGGCCGAAGACGCCGAGGAAGAGGTGAGCGTCTCCGATCGCTTCGGCCTGTGGATCGGCTTTCCGCCCATGGAGCAGAGCGCCTATCTGGACGCGGTCCGCGCCTACGCCGAGCGCTTCGGGCTCGACACCCCCGGTCTCGAGGACCGCGCCCTCAGGTGGGCGAAACTGCGCGGCGCGCGCTCGGGCCGCGTGGCCTGGCAATTCACCCGCGATCTCGCCGGCGAGTTGGGAAAGGCCTTGCCCGTCTAGCGGTCTATTTCGGCAGAATCTGCTGAGGGTCGAGGGGTTTGGCCTTGTCCGCCGAGGTGGCCGCATAGCGCAGTTCGAAGTGCAATTGCGGTTGGCTGACACCGCCGCTTTCGCCGACAGTGCCGATGGCTTCGCCCTGAGAGACCTCCTCCTGCATGTGCACGCTCAGGCTCGCCAGGTGGGCGTAAGCGCTGACCCAGCCGCCGGAATGCTTGATCAACACCAGATTGCCGAAGCCCGGAACCTGGTCGCCCGCGTAAACCACCTGACCGACGGCCGCAGCGCGGACTTCGCTGCCTTCGGGAGCGCTGATGTCGACGCCGTCATTTCGGCGACCCATGCCGGTGGTCCCAAAGGGCGAAAGGATCGGCCCCTTGATCGGCCAGATGAACTTGCCATGAGCCGAACTGGCCAGCGCCGCCGCGTTCACCGGCGCCTCATAGGGGCGGGGAGCGTAGGTCTCGACAGGGCGCGCCTGGTAGCTTGGCCCGGTCCCGGCGGGTCGGCTCGCCTGTTCACGTCTGGCCGCCGCCGCGGCCAGGGCCTCGGCGCTCGGCGCATAGGGTCCCGCGGCGTACGGCGACGTCGGAGCCCGGGTTTCATAGGTCGCCCGAGGCCTCGGCTGAGTATAGACCTCCTGGGTGAAGGTTTCGCGCGAGGGGCCGCGATCGTCGTAGCGGGCGGGAAGGGCGACGAACATGCCGGGCGTCAGCCGCCCATGCCCGGGCAGATCATTGAGGCTGGAGAGTTCGCCTAGACCGACGCCGAAGCGTTTGGCGACGCCGGCGAGCGTGTCGCCGCTGACCACCACATAGGCCTTGGCTACGGGAACCTTGATATGCTCCCCCGGATGCAGGCGGTAGGGCCGCCGTAGACGGTTGGCGTCGATCAGTTCGTCGCGCGAGGTGTTCAGGTCTCGCGCGATCGCGTCCAGATGGTCGCCTTGCTGGACCTCATAGTCGCGGTACATTCCATGGGCGGAAACGACCTTGCCGTCGGTCACATAGCGAACCTCGGACCGACGAACCCGTTGCGGCGGCGCGTAGGCTTCCGGAGCCGGGCTGGAGACGGCGGCCGATGGCGCGGGGGCGGCCATTGCCGGCGGCGGCGCGGGGGTCGGCGTGGGTTTGCTCTCGGGAGAGGTGGCGACCGGTCCGAGCGGCGTGCTCTCCACGGCCGCCGGCGCCGCTGTCGGGGTCGTTCCCGCCGGGGCGATGTCGGTCTGGGCGGCGGAGTCTCTGGCGGCCTGCGGGGCCGAGTCCGATTGGGGCTGGGACGCCGGAGTCTGGGTGGCCGGCGCCGGCGCCGCGGGCGGTTGAGCGATCGGATATTTCGGCTTGATCGGCGGCGGCGGCGTGTAGCCTTGCGTGACGGGATACTGCGGCGTCGCACAACCGGCGAGCGCGGCGGCCCCAAGTCCAGCCAGGAGAAGTCGCTTCATCACCGATCCTTTGGATTCGCCCAACGGAGCCTGAGGGTGGTTAATCAATCGAGTCATTCGAGGTCACTATTTCCTCAGCCTCCCCCGGCGCATTCACAGTTCGCGCGCCACGCCTTCGAGCAAGGGCACAAAGCGCACTTCGCAGAGGACATCCATCGTGAAGCCCCCGGCGCCGTCGCCGGCATACCGGCATAGCTTCTGCACGGGGCCTTTGCCCACGGGCGCCACCAGCACCCCGGACGGTTTCAGCTGCTTAAGCAGAACCGTGGGCTCCTCGTGAGCCGCCGCCGTGACCAGAATGCGGTCAAACGGCGCCTGCTCGGGCCAGCCCAGGACGCCATCGCCAAACTTGGTGATGATGTTGGTCAGTTGCAGGGTTTGGAACCGGCTCTCGGCCTCGCGCAGCAGGGTGCGATAGCGTTCGATTGTGTAGACGAGGCGAGAGAGACGGGCGAGGACGGCGGTCTGATATCCAGAGCCGGTGCCGACCTCCAGGACGCGCGCGCGTGGCTCCAGTGTGAGCGCCTGGGTCATCAGGCCGACGATGAACGGCTGACTGATCGTCTGGCCGCAGGCGATCGGCAGGGCGGAATCTTCCCAGGAGCGCTCTTTGAACAGCTCCGGCGTGAACAGGTCGCGCGGCGTGCGCTCCATGGCCGCCAGCACCGCCGGATCGGCGACCCCCTGGGTGCGCAAGGCGAGGACCAGTCGCGCCAAGCGCGTATCTCGCTCTGCCGGCTCCTTCGGCTTGCGGGTCATGCGCCGACTTTCAATCTGGGGATTGAGCCGCCAAGAACGCCGGCCAGCCGGCGCACCGTCGGCATGTGGGTAAGATCGATGTGCAGGGGAGTCACCGAGATACGGCCCTCATCGGCGGCGCGCAGATCCGTGCCCTCGTTTGGCGCCTGAGCGGCGGCGCGGAAGCCGAACCAATAGTAGTCACGCCCGCGCAGGTCCGTGCGCTGCTCGGCATAGCGGGTGAGCACGTCACGCAGCCCCTGACGGGTCACCTCCACCTCGCTTATGTCTCGCGCTCGCATCGCCGGGAAGTTGATGTTCAGAATCACCTCGTTTGGCCAGCCCAATTCCAAAAGTTTCGCCACCAGTCCCGCGCCGAAGGTTTCCGCCGCCTCGAATGGGGCCACGTCGTCGGCCGGACCGTAGGACATCCTCTGCGACAGAGCGATGGCTGGCACGCCAAGCGTCATGGCTTCGATGGCCCCGGCGACGGTGCCCGACATGGTCACGTCCTCGGCCGCGTTGAGACCGCGGTTGACGCCCGAGAGAACCAGATCGGGGCGAGCGTCGCCCATCAGGTTCTGGATCGCCAGCATGACGCAGTCGGTGGGCGTGCCGAGCACGGCGAACCGGCGCGCCTCGATCTTGCGCACGCGGAGCGGCTCGGAGAGCGTCAGGGCGCGCGAGGCGCCCGACTGTTCGAACTCCGGCGCGCACACCCAGACCTCGTCAGCCAGGGCGCCGGCGATCCGCTCGAGCACCGCCAGGCCCTCGGCGTGGATGCCGTCGTCGTTGGTGACGAGGACGCGCATCAGTCCTCACCGCCAATGTGGGCGAGGCCGCCCATGTAGGGGTGCAGAGCCTGAGGAACGGCTATGCGTCCGCCCTCGTCCTGATAGTTCTCCATCACCGCGACGAGCGCGCGACCCACGGCGAGGCCGGAACCGTTCAAGGTGTGGACGAAACGCGTCCCTTTTTCACCGGCGCGCCTGACCCTCGCGTCCATCCGACGGGCTTGAAAGTCGCCGCAGTCGGAGCAGGAGCTGATCTCGCGAAAGGTTTCCTGTGACGGCAGCCAGACCTCAAGGTCGTAGGTCTTGCGCACGGAGAAGCCCATGTCTCCCGTGCACAGCGTCATCACTCGATAGGGCAGTTCCAAGCGCTTGAGCACGGCTTCCGCGCAGGTGGTCATGCGCTCATGTTCGGCGGCGGACTCCTCGGGCATGGTGATCGAGATCAGCTCCACCTTGTTGAACTGGTGCTGCCGGATCATGCCGCGCGTATCCTTGCCCGCCGCGCCCGCCTCGGAGCGAAAACAGGGGGTGAGCGCGGCGAACCGCATCGGCAGATCGCCCTCGTCGAGAATTCGCTCGCGCACGAGATTGGTGAGCGAAACCTCGGCGGTCGGAATGAGCCACCGTCCGTCGGTGGTGGCGAACAGATCCTCGGCGAACTTCGGCAATTGTCCGGAGCCGAACATCGCCTCCTCGCGCACCAAAAGCGGAGGGGCAACTTCGGTGTAGCCGTGCTCCCGGACCTGCATGTCGAGCATGAACTGGCCGAGCGCCCGTTCCAGCCTCGCAAGCTGGCCGCTGAGGACCACGAACCTGGCCCCGGAAATGCGCGCGGCCGCTTCGAAATCCATCATCTTCAGCGCCGTGCCCAGCGCAACGTGATCTTTCGGCGAGCACGGCGCGAAGGGCTCGCCCCAGCGGCGGACTTCGATGTTGCCGGTCTCGTCGACGCCACGCGGGGCGTCAGGCGCCGGCAAATTGGGCAGGGCGGCCAGCAGATCGTGAAGCTCGGCCGCGAGCCGCGCCTCCTTGTGAGCATGCACGGCAATGGCCAGCTTGAGCTTTTCGACCTCGGCCATGCGGGCCTGGACCTCGCTCTCGTCCTTCCGCGCCTTGGCCTTGCCGATCAGCTGGGACGCCTCGTTGCGAACCGTCTGATCAGCCTGCAAAGCCGTCTGACAGGCGCGGAGCCTTTCATCCAGTTCGAGAATCGCCGGAGTCTGCGGGCCAAGGCCACGCGCCGCCCAGCCAGCGTCATAGGCTTGGGGATCGTCGCGGATGGCGCGGATGTCGTGCATGGCGGACGTGGGGGATTGAGAAATGGGCGAAGGGCTTCCCTTAGGGCGCGTCGGCGGGCGCGCCAAGGGTCAAGGCCGCACGACCGCCTCTTCCCGTGCCTCGTCTCGACGTCGCCCGGCCTCAAGCAAGGCCACGCACCAGATTGAGATTTCGTAGAGCAGGGTGATCGGCAGAGCCAGGGAGATCATGCTGATCGGATCGGGCGGGGTGACGATGGCGGCGACGACAAACACGCCGACAATGGCGTAGCGTCGGCCCGTCCGCAGAAGCTTGCTGGTGACCAGCCCAGCCAGACCCAGGAGCGAGAGAATCACCGGCAGCTGGAAGCACAGACCGAAAGCCAGCAACAGGGTCATGACCAGGGAAAGATAGTCCGACACCTTCGGCAGGAGCTGCACCGACACATTGCCCACGTCGACAATCTGCTGATTGAGCGAGAACCACAGGACGAAGGGCAGCATCACGAAATAGACCAGGGCCGCGCCCATGGCGAAAAGCACCGGGGACGCGATCAGGAACGGCAGAAAGGCCGACCTTTCGCGCCGATAGAGACCGGGAGCGACGAAACGATAGAGCTGCCAGGCCAGAACCGGGAAGGTGAGAACCACCGCGCCGAATACCGCCAGCTTCACCTTGGTGAAGAAAAACTCCAGCGGCGCGGTGAACACCAGCTTCAGTTGCGGCAGGTTGTGCGGCGCCGGCAGCGCGCCCACGAGCGTCAAGAGAAGGTCGAAAGGGCCGTGATGGGGCCCGGGGGCCTTCTGCGTCGCCATCAGAGAAGCGGCCACCTCGAATGGCCGCAGCAGGGCGATGTAGATCTCGCGGGAAAAGGCGAAGCAGATCAGGAAGCCCACGACCAGCGCCGCCGCGCAAACGATCAGCCGGCCGCGAAGTTCGATCAGATGGTCGAGCAGCGGCGCGCGCGAGGCCTCGATTTCCCCCTCGTCTTCCATCGTCACGTTTCGACACCAACGGGCGGACCGGCCGGCTCGACCGCCTGATGGGCCGTGGGCGCCGCCTCGCCGAACGGCAGATCGGGTTGGGCGTTGGTTTCGGCGTTGACCTCACTCAACCCACCATGAATGTCGTGGAAGACCTGGCGAGTTTCCGGTCCGGCGACCGCGCCCAC
>DATCEL010000410.1:0-9224 GCA_036510115.1 Caulobacteraceae bacterium | reverse complement strand
CGCTGAATTGGGCGCGCGCATGGCCGACGCCACGCCTCAGGCCGCGGCGCTCGGATTGCGCTTCGTCTCCGTGGAGCCGGGGCTGGCGGTAATCGCCGTGCCCCATCGCGCCGATCTGGTCGGCGACCCCGAGACCGGCGTTCTGGCCGGCGGTGTCGTCACCACCCTGCTCGACCACGTCTGCGGGCTCGCGGTTCATTCAAAGCTGCTCAGCCTGGGAACTGCGGGCGCCATGGCCCCCCTCGATCTTCGCATCGACTACATGCGCGCCGCCGAGCCGGGGCGCGACGTCACCGCCCGCGCCCACTGCTATCATGTCACCCACTCAATCGCCTTCGTGCGCGCCAGCGCTTTCGACGGCGACGAGGCCGATCCGGTGGCGACCGTCCAGGCCACCTTCGCCCTGACGCCAACCGTGGTCGCGGCCGCATGAGCGATCCTCGAGGCGACCGCCTCGCCGCTATGCTCAAGAGCATACCTTATGTCGGCTTTCTCGGCATGCGGGCCGAGCTCGCCGGCGACGAGCTGACCGCCATCCTGCCGTTCTCGCCGCACCTGGTGGGAAACATGATGCTGCCGGCGATCCATGGCGGGGTTCTGGGTGCTCTTCTGGAGATGACCGCTATCTGCCAGCTCGGCGTGCGCGAACCCCAGCGCCGCCTGCCGCGCACCATCGACGTCACCATCGAGTATCTGCGCCCCGGGCGGGCGCTGACGACCTACGCCAGGGCCGAGGTGGTCAAGCTCGGCCGGCGCATCGCCAACGTCCACGTGGAGGCGTGGCAGGATAGCCGCGCTTCCCCCGTCGCCGCCCTGCGCGGCCATTTCATGCTGACGCCGCCGGAGACCGGGCAAGGTTGAAACCGCCGCCCCGGCGCCTTAACCCCGACGCCATGCTGCAAGGCCTTTCTCTTCTCGCCCGCGAGGCGCGTGTGTGGCCGTTCGAGCAGGCGAAGGCCCTGCTCGCCCGCATCCTGCGCGTGCGGCTGGAAAGCGAGGATGAGCGGGACCTGGCCGCGACCTTGATCACCGCCGGCAAAATCGACGAGGCGCTTTCCGCCCTGCCGGCGCTTTGCCGCCCGGTGGTCCTGCAGACCGGCTATGGCGCGTCCGGCCTGCCGCACATCGGCACCTTCAACGAGGTCGCCCGCACGACCATGGTCCGCAACGCCTTTCGGGCGCTGACAGAGGACCTGATCCCGACGACCCTGATCTCGTTCTCCGACGACATGGACGGCCTGCGTAGAGTTCCGGACAATGTGCCCAATGGCGAGGCATTGGCCGCCGATCTCGGCAAGCCGTTGACCCGGGTGCGCGACCCGTTCGGCGAGTACGAGAGTTTCGGGGCGCACAACAACGCCCGCATGCGCGCCTTCCTCGACGCCCATGGCTTTGACTACCAGTTTTACTCGGCCACCGAGTGCTATGCGTCGGGGCGTTTCGACGCCAACTTGCGGCTGGTTCTCGAGCGGTTCGACAAGATCCAGGCGGTGATGTTGCCGACGCTGGGCCCCGAACGGCGGGCGACCTATTCGCCTTTCCTGCCGATCAGCCCCAAGACCGGCCGCGTGCTTCAGGTCCCGACTTTGGAGCGTCACCCCGATCGCTGCACGATCGTCTTCGAAGACGAGGACGGGACGCTGACTGAAACGCCGGTCACCGGCGGGGCGGTCAAGCTGCAATGGAAGCCGGATTGGGCCAATCGCTGGGTCGCCCTCGGGGTCGATTACGAGATGTCGGGCAAGGATCTCATCGACTCGGTCAAGGTCTCCTCGCGCATCTGCCAGATCCTCGGCGGGGCGCCGCCGGAGGGGTTCAACTTCGAACTCTTTTTGGACGAGCACAATCAGAAGATCTCCAAGTCCAAGGGCAATGGCCTGACCCTGGAGGAATGGAGCCGCTACGGCGCGCCGGAGAGCCTCGTCTACTATCTGTTCGGCTCGCCGCGCTCGGCCAAGAAGCTGGCTTTCGAGGTCATCCCGCGGGCGGCCGACGAATATCTCCAGCAGCTCGACGCCTATAACCGGCCGCCCGACCAAACCGCCGGCAACGAGCGAGCGACCAATCCGCTCGACAATCCGGTGTGGAGTGTCCACGGCGGCGCCCCGCCGGAGCGCGGATCGCCGGTCTCGTTTGGCTTGCTGATCAACCTCGTCTCCGCGTCCAACGCCTCCGAGAAGGCGATCCTGTGGGGTTTCATCGCCCGCCATTTCCCGGGAGCGACGCCCGAAAGCGAGCCGCTGCTCGATCGGCTGACCGACTATGCGGTCAACTACTATGAGGACTTCGTGCGGCCGGCCAAACGCTTCCGCGCCCCGGACGATCGCGAGCGGGCCGCCTTCGCCGACCTGGCCGCTCGCCTGCGCGCGCTGCCGGCGGACACTAACGACGCCGAGACCGTCCAGAACGAGGTCTACGCGGCCGGAAAGGCCGCCGGCTTCGAGCCGCTACGCAGTTGGTTTTCGGCGCTCTACGAAGTCCTGCTCGGCCAGAGCCAGGGGCCGCGCTTCGGGTCATTCGCGGTGATCTTCGGCCTGCCCAACACCATCAGCCTGATCGAGCGGGCGCTGGCGGGAGAGGATTTGGCCGCGCCGGCATCATAGAAGATCGGTTTCGTCCCCCTCCGCCACGCGGCCTCCGTCGGTCACCTGGACATAGATGCCGCTGAGCAGGTGGCCATAGAACTGATGCAGGCGGGTGGTCACCTCGATGTCGCGCTGGGCCGTTGTCGGATCGACGTCGGGCGCGGCGCAACGGGTGATCGGCGCGAAAACGCGCGCGCGGGCCTCGCCCAGGGTCAGCTCCCGCCCGACCCAATCGTTTTCGGCCCATGCCGGCCAGCCGTCGACATAGAGATTGGCCCGGAAGCGCAGCGGGTCGACGGGCTTACCGAGCCGCGCCTCGAAATCGCGGACGCTGGCCAGGCTTATGATCGAGATGTGGCCTTGCGGATGGTCGAGGAAACGGTGGCCGCCGCCTTCCAGCAACCGAAGCGGGCCGCTCGCCGTTGCGCCCAGAAGCTCGCTCAGCCAGGCGGCGAAGCCGACCCGACCGGTCTCTTCGGCGAGGCTGGCGTGGAAATCGGTCCTTCCCGGAGCGACGGCCGAAACCTTGCCGGTCGCGACATCGTAGTCGGTGTGGGCCAGGGCCACCTCGGCCATCTTGGCCAACACCGTGAAACGGCTCTTGGAAATGTGACCCGGATGTTCCGGATCGAAGCCGGATGGGCCATCCTCTACGGCCCACAGCCGGTCGCCCGGAAATGCAGCGCCGGTCTCAAGCAACGCGCTGGCAACCTTCTGAGGGGTAAATCCCTTGATCGGATGGCAGTATAGCGTGGCGATACGACCGGTCATGGCGCGTTCCTGCCATTGATCTCCGTGCAATGCGACCAGGAATGAGGCTCATGGCCAAACCGCCCCGGCCGCCAGAAAAGCCGCCCGCCAACGGCGACGGCGCCAGGCGCTTCGGCCTGGCGGAGGTGGGACGAGTCTCGTTCCAGCTTGCGCCGTGGCTGGCTCTGGCGGCCATGGCGGCGTTCCGCCGGTTTGGCCACAAGCCCGATCGCGCTGTCGTCGAGGGGCTGACGCCGGAGGATTTCGACGCCGCCGAACCGCACCGCGGACGGTGCGCCCAATATCCCTGGCAGATTCCGCCGCGCGGCTGGAAGGACATCGCCTGGCGCACCTACAACGAATTCGGACGCTCCCGCCTGCCGGCCCTTGCCGGTGGCGTCACCTTCTATCTTTTGCTCGCGACCTTTCCGGCCATCGCTGCCTTCGTCTCGCTGTTTGGTTTGTTCACCGACGTGGACACGGTGGAAAAGCAGTTCCTGCACTTCTCGGCCATGTTTCCGAGCGACGCGGTGCAACTCGTCGGCGATCAGATGGTGCGCATCGCCGCCCAGAACCACGGCGCCCTCGGCGCGGCCTTTGTTGTCAGCGCCGCGGTCTCGGTGTGGAGCGCCAAGGCCGGCATGCACGCGCTCTTCGATGGCGTGAATGTCGCCTACAACGAACACGAAAGGCGGGCATATCTGCCCATGGCCTTGATCACCTACAGCGCAACCTTGCTGGCGATCGCCTTCATTCTGAGCACCACGGCCCTCGCCGTGGCCGTGCCCGAGGTGTTGCACGCTTTCGGCATCCATCAGATCGTGGGTTGGTGGGCGCCCATGCGCTGGGTCGCCATCCTGGTCGTCGCCATCATCGCCTTCACCCTGGTCTACCGGTTCGGGCCCAGTCGCCGGCCGGCGCGCTGGCGCTGGCTCATCGGTGGCGGCGTCTTCGCCGGCGTGGCGTGGATGGCGGGCTCCTACGGCTTTTCCTGGTATCTCAACTCCTTCACCCACTTCGGCGTCACCTACGGCTCTCTGGGGGTGATGATCGGGTTCATGCTGTGGATGTGGCTCTCGGTCTTGATCGTTCTGCTCGGCGCGGAGCTCAACTCCGAGATCGAGCATCAGACCGCCTGCGACACCACCGTCGGACCGCCCAAGCCGATGGGCCAGCGCGGAGCGGTGATGGCCGACACCCTCGGCGCGGCCTTTTCCATGTCGCCGAAGGAAATGGCGACGGTCGTCGGCACTACGATCTGGCGAGAGACCGGCAATTTTTTCCGCGCGTTGCGGCAATTCGTCCGGCTCTAGAGACCGTCAGACTCGAGAACGGACGCTGGTTCCGACCGAAGAGACAATCGCGTCCGACCTTGGCGAGACTCGAAGGATGGGCTACGCCGGGATTAGGGTGGGGAAATAGATGAATCGGACGTGGGTACTGGCTGCCACGCTATTGGCGTGGACAGATGCCGCTGTCGCCCAGATTCCGGCGTCTCCCGCCGTGTTTCCCGCCGCGCCCTCGAATGTTCCCGCGTTGAGTCCGCCTTCCAGTCAGGCGGTGGCGCCCGTTCAGACGCCTGTAAACGACGGCGTCCGCCTGCCAGCGGACACCGTGGTCAGGATCGCTCTTGTCGATGACGTCAATTCCAAGGATCGGGCGCGCGGAGACAAGTTCGCTATCCGGCTTGCAGCCCCGATTGTTCTTGATGGCAGGACGGTTGTTCCGCCGGGGGCCACGGGGATGGGCGAGATTGTCTACGCCGAACGCGGCGGCGGCGGCGGCTCGCCAGGCAAACTCGTATTGGCGGCTCGGTACTTGGATGTCGGCGGGGTTCGCGTGCGGCTCAAAGCTTTTCAATTGTCCGCCGGCGGGGAGTCTGATTTCAGGGAGATGCAGGTCGCCGCCGAGTTCCTGAGTGTCGGCGTAATGTTCATCCACGGCCACAACGTTGAATATCCTATTGGTACGCGCGCCAACGCGAAGATCGCCGAGGACACCGTCCTGCCGACCCTCCCGGAGCCTGTTGCGCCGGCGGAGACGACGCCTTCCCAACCCCCCGCCGCGCAAACCGTCGTGGCGGCGCCTATCACACCTCGCGCCGATACGCCGGCCCCGCCGGCCGTATCGTCGCCAACCCATCCATAGGAGATCGCCCCGTGACTTTTCATCGTCTTGTGTTGCTGACCCTGGCCGCCGCAGCTCTGTCGGGTTCGGCGGTCCTGGCCAACCCATCCGAGAAGACGGTCGCTCAGGCAAAGGAGCCGGTGCAGCTTCCAGCGCCGCCGGCGGGCAAGGGGCAAATCGTCTTCTATCGCAAACCTATGCTCTCGCTCATCCCATTCAACTGGATCGTTCGCGAGCAAAAGACCGAGATCTGCGAGATGGTGGCCGGAACCTATTGCGTGGCCGCCGCTGATCCCGGGACGCACACCTACGAGGTGCATTCGGAGGTCAAGAACGACCTTACACTCGAGGTCGACGCCGGGGAGACCTACTATGTAATCGGCGGCATCAGCATGGGTCTGATCGTCAACCACCCCAACATCTCGCCGGCCCAGAAGATTCAGTTCGACGCCATATCGGCGCGTTTGAAATCTAAGGAGCCAATATCAGACACCTCGGCCGCGGCGACCTCGACGGCGCTGCCGACAACCGCGGGTCCCGTCGCGCCGATGCCCGCGACTCCCCCGGCGCCTGACAAACCGACTTCATGACGCGCGGTCGCGCGCTTGCGCCGAGGACGCGCCGGGATTTCCTGGTCGCGGTCGGTGGCGGGGCGGCGATCGCAACTTTCGCATTTGAGACATTCGCGGGCGCGCCTGTGCTGATCGGCGATCCACCTCCGGAAAAGGCGCTGATCGTCTTCTATAGAACGTGGAAATATCCCGCCGCCGCGCTCAGCTACGCGGTGCGAGAGGGGCAAACCAAGCTCGGAATTCTCGCGCCGGGAAGCTACTTCGTGGTTTCGGTCGATCCGGGATTGCACACCTACGCCGTGCGCTCCGAACGCAGCGACGCCATGCAAATCGTGGTCGAGGCGGGCGAGGTCTACTATGTGCGCTTTGAGCTGGAAACCGGTTGGCTGCTCTACCAACCCACGCTGACGCCGTCGGAACAACGGCTGTTCGACACGAGTTCGGGGCGCCTGAGGTTATCGGAGCCTTTGGCGGATACGAACGCGGCGACGGCCGCCCCGCTTGGGTCGCCCGCCAAGACGGCGCCTTAGCGCGACGCCACGAAATCGACGTTTTGAGCCGTTCCCCTCGCGGGCGGGGAGTGACGAGGCCGTTTTAGGGCCGCAACTCGAGATGAAGAGGTTTCAATGCAGGTCAATTCCAGAGTCTGGCTCACGGGCGTGATGATGGTCGGCGCGGTGGCCATGAGCGGTTGCGCCACCAAGGGTTTCGTTCGCCAGAACGTTGCCGTCGTCGACCAGAAGGTGACCGAAGATCGCGGGCGGCTCGACGAGCTCGACCAGACGACGCGCGACGCGCTCCAGCGCGCCGAGGCGGCGGGCAAGCTCGCCGAGGGCAAGTTCCTCTATCAAATGGTCCTGTCGGACGATTCCGTGAAGTTCCCGGTCGATGGCGCGAAACTCTCGTCCGAGGCCCAGACGCGGCTGATGGATTTCGTCCAGAAGCTGAAGGCCGACAACAAGAACGTCTATCTCGAGATCCAGGGCCACACCGATTCCACCGGCCCGAAGGATCTCAATATGAGGTTGGGCGAGCAGCGCGCCGAGGCCGTGCGTCTGTTCATGAACCAGCAGGGCGTGCCGCTGAACCGGATGGCGACCATCTCCTACGGCGATGGGAGTCCTGTCGCGCCCAACGACAACCGCGCTGGCCGCGCGCAAAACCGGCGCGTCGTGGTCATTGTCATGGCCTGAGGGCCGGGGCGGCCTAGCGCTTCATCGCGAGAAGGTCGCCCCAGCGCCAATTCGAAGTTCCCAGGACTAGCCGGGCGGAGCCGGGCGCCTCGTTCATGGAGATGAGAACGAGGCCCCGCACCGACTCGGCGCGGCAGGCGGCGGGCGCGAAACCCACTTCCCACAGGATCGCCTCCCTGACGGCGGAGAGGCCCTTGCCGTCTTCCCCCCCGTTCTGAACCCAGTCGCCGTTCCAGACGCGGATCGCGTGATTGCCGCTCGCCCCCGCCTGCGCCGCGGCGGCTCTCACCAAGGGATCCTTGCGCAGCGCGGCCTGCAATCGCCCGACCATGTCGCAGGCGCCCGCCGCCCGTCCCGAGCCGGCGAGCGCCGCGCCGGCGAGGTCGCCATCGCTCACCCCCGCCGAGGTTCCCGAGCCGGCGTTTTCGCTGGCCGGGAGGGGAGCGATGTTGGCAGGCGCCGGCCGCGGCCGGGCGACAATGCGGGTGGACGTCGGTTGAGCCGCGGCAGCCGCTGATGCGGCGGGCGCCGCCTCGGGGGTCGCGGGCGCCTGGGCGATGCTCGGTGGTGGCGGCGAAACCAGTTCGACAGGTACGACGATCGGTGCGACGGCCGCTGGCATGGGCGCCAAAGGCCGCGCCGACGCCAGAATCAGCAAGAGGATGGAGGTATGAGCGGCTACGCTCGCGACGCCGGCCGCGAGGCGGTTCGGGGTTCCTACCGGCCCTCGCGGTGTCGTCTGGTTGGCGGTCACGGCCGATACTCACTCCTCACCGCCATCTGGAGATCACGAGCCGGCGCCGGGATCGTGGCGCAATGCGATTTCGTTCGCTAAAGGCCAACGAGGTTCTGCTACGCGGATCGCAAGCGTCCGATGCAATTCGTCCAGGGATATCCATGACCTCAGACCCCGCGATCCTCCGCCATGATTGGACGCGCGCCGAAGTGGAGGCGCTCTTCGACCTGCCGTTTCCGGAACTGATGTTCCGGGCGATGAGCTGGCATCGGTCAGTGTTCGACCCGACCGAGGTGCAGCTTTCGCAACTGCTGTCGGTGAAGACGGGCGGTTGCGTTGAGGACTGCGGCTATTGCAGCCAGTCCGCCCGCTTCAAGACCGGCCTCAAAGCCACCAAGCTGATGGCGGCCGAGACGGTGATCGCCGATGCGGCGCGGGCCAAGGCCCACGGCGCCCAGCGCTTCTGCATGGGCGCGGCCTGGCGGGAACTCAAGGATCGTGACCTGCCGGAACTGGCGCGGATGATCGCCGGGGTGAAGGCGCTGGGGCTGGAGACCTGCGCCACGCTCGGCATGCTGACGCCCGGGCAGGCGGCCGAGCTGAAGGCCGCTGGGCTCGACTACTACAACCACAATCTCGATACAGCGCCGGAGGACTACGGCCGCATCGTCTCCACCCGCACCTATGACGAGCGGCTGGATACGCTCGGGAACGTGCGAGCCGCCGGCATGAACGTTTGTTGCGGCGGCATCATCGGCATGGGTGAGACGCGCGCCCATCGCGCCGGACTTCTGCATACCCTGTCGACCTTGCCGGAGCATCCCCAATCCCTGCCGATCAACGCCCTGGTGCCGATCCCCGGCACCCCGCTGGGCGATTCACCGCCCATCGACGGGTTGGAGTTCGTCCGTACGGTGGCGGTGGCGCGGATCCTCTGCCCGCGTTCGGTGGTGCGACTGGCGGCCGGCCGCGATGGCATGAGCCGCGAACTGCAGGCCCTGTGCTTCATGGCCGGGGCCAATTCGATCTTCATCGGCGCCCGCCTGCTGACGACGCCGTTGCCCGGCGAGGACAAGGATCGCGCGCTCCTCGCCGACCTCGGCATGCGGCCGATGCGTGGCGAGGGTTCGGCGCCGCCGCCTCGGACCCGCCTGGAGACAGTTTAGCCTTCCTCCAGGCTCGCCAGCCGCGCCGCCTGGTCCTCGGCGATCAGGGGATCGATGACGTCGTCCAGTCCCTCGCCTTCAATCACCTTTGGCAA
>DATCEL010000409.1:0-4988 GCA_036510115.1 Caulobacteraceae bacterium | reverse complement strand
GGCCTATCCGCTGGGCGACGCCTATGACGAGATGTTTGCGCCCGGCGGGGTGACGCGCGCCAACTATCGACTTCTCGATAAGGATATTCGTGCGCTGGGCGCCCAGGCTCTGGCCGATCGCCAGAAGACGCTTGAGCGGTCGTTCCTGCTGCAGGGTATCACTTTCACCGTCTATGGCGCCGGCGACGCCACTGAGCGAATCATCCCCACCGACTTGTTCCCGCGCATCATCCCGGCAAAGGAATGGGCGACGATCGAGACGGGACTCATCCAGCGCCTCAAGGCGCTCAACCTGTTTTTGGCCGACATCTATGGCGAGCAGCGCATCCTCGCCGACGGGATCATCCCGCGCGACCTCATCCTCGGATCGCCCGCCTACCGTCGCCAGATGCAGCACCTGTTCGTTCCCCACGGCGCCTACGTCAATGTCTGCGGTTCCGACCTCATCCGTGGCCAGGATGGGGCGTTCTTTGTCCTCGAAGACAACCTGCGCGTGCCTTCAGGCGTCTCCTACATGTTGGCCAACCGCGACGCGGCGCGACGCACCTTTCCCCACACCTTCCGCGAGGCGCGGGTTCGGCCTGTCGAGCGCTATCCGGACCTGTTGCTCTCCACGCTCAAGAGCATGGCCCTCGAAGCCCGACCCAATCCGCAAATCGTCGTCCTGACCCCTGGCGTCTACAACGCCGCCTATTATGAGCACGCCTACCTCGCTCGATTGATGGGCGTGCCGCTGGTCGAGGGCCGAGATCTCACCGTTCACGACAATCGCGTCTACATGCGCACCACGGCCGGGCTGCGCGGCGTCGATGTGATCTACCGCCGGGTGGATGACGACTTCACCGATCCGCTCGCCTTCCGGCTCGATTCGTCACTCGGCGTCGCCGGCCTCTTCAACGCCTACCGCGCTGGCCAGGTGACGATCTGCAACGCGCCGGGCACCGGCGTGGCCGACGACAAGGCCGTCTACGCTTACGTGCCCTCGATCATCCGCTACTACCTCGACCAGGATCCAATATTGCCGAATGTGAAGACCTTCCTGTGCCGAGAACCGGCCCAACTGTCTCACGTCTTGGCCAATCTGGAGCACCTCGTGGTCAAGGCCGTGGGCGCTTCGGGTGGCTATGGCATGCTGGTCGGGCCGCACGCCTCGGCCACGGAGCGCCAGACGTTCGCCGAGGCGCTCAAGGCCGACCCAGCTAACTACGTCGCTCAACCGACGATCCAACTCTCCACCGCCCCTTGCCTCGTCGATGGCAAGATCGAGCCGCGACACGTGGACCTGCGTCCGTTCATCCTGTCCGGTGAAAAGGTGGTGGTGACGCCCGGGGCCCTGACCCGCGTGGCCCTCCGTCGGGGCTCTCTGGTGGTCAATTCCAGTCAGGGCGGCGGGTCGAAAGATACCTGGGTCCTGGCCGAGCGTGGCGCGGAGGCCGAACCGGCATGATGCTCGCGAGGGTCTCCGACAGCCTCTACTGGCTCGGCCGCTCCGCCGAGCGGGCGGAGCATGTGGCGCGTCTGGCGGCGGTGATGCTCAACGCCACACTCGATCGAACGGACGCGGCCGATCAGGCCGCGCGGATCGCGCTCGCCGCCGTAGGCGGCCGCTCACAAGGCGGTTCGGGCGACGCGCTGGACGCCGCGCGTCTGCTGGTTCTGGATCGTGACGGCGCGGCGTCGGTCGTCACCTCCTTAGCCGGCGCTCGCGAGAACGCGCGGCAGATTCGCGAACAGATCACCACCGAATCTTGGGAGCGTTTGAATCTCCTTTATCTGCGCGCGACCGGGACGGCCGCGGAAGACGCCTTCGCGTCCGACGCTCCAGAGTTCCTCCAGCGCATCATCGCGGATCTGCACCAGTTCAAGGGCGCGGCCGAGGCGACCATGAGCCACGGCGAGGGTTGGCGGTTCATGCTTACCGGCGTCTATATCGAGCGCGCCCAGCTCATCGCCCGACTGCTGAACGTCTGTTTCGGTGGAGAAGCGGGCGTCGACGATCACGTCGCCCTCGTCAGCCTCCTGCGCATGGCCTGCGCCCTGGAACCCTACCTGAGAGTCTACACGGCCGACATCAACGCACGTTACATCCTTGAATTTCTTATGTTCGACAAAGAATTTCCGCGCTCAATCCGTTTTTCCACCGAGCGCATCATGGAATATCTCACCCAACTCTCCGGTGGGGGCGAACCGGGCCGGAACGACCCGCTGCGCCTCGCGGGCCGCCTCAACGCCAGATTGACCTACGCCGACATCGATGAAGTGGAGTCAGGCGGCGCCGGCGAACTGCTCGCGTCGGTTTCGGCCGAATGCGACGCCATCCATGCCGCCATCCACGACACCTTTGTCGCCTATCCTCTGGAAATGAAGCTACCGACCTAATGTTCTTCGAAGTCCGCCACATTACCCAATACCGTTACGATGAGCCCGTACGCGAAAGCGTCATCGAGTTGCGGATGCAGCCCCGGCGCACGCCCGGCCAGGGTCTCATCAGTTTCGAACTGGACATCGACCCCCATGCCCAGGTGATGAGCTATACCGACAGCAGCGGCAACGCCGTGCACCATTTCGACGTGCCGCACGCCCATGACCGGCTCGACATCCTGGCTCAGTCCGTGGTTGAGACCTACGCGCCCGAGAGCCTGCCCCCCGCGCTTTCAATGAACGAATGGGCGGCGCTCAGTTCCGAGTCGGTGCGCGGAGAGTGCTGGGACTACCTGGCCATGAACGGCTTCATTGCGGACACCGAGGCCCTTCACGCCTTCATCGACGGCCGCGGCCTCGACGCCCTAAAGCGCCGCGACCCGCTCACCGCGGTCAAGGATTTGAGCAGCACTATCTTTCAAGGATTCGACTACGAGTCGGGTGTGACCGAGCCGGACAGCCCCATCGATCACGCTCTCGTCGAGGGTCGAGGCGTTTGCCAGGACTTCGCCCACATCATGATCACCGTCTGCCGGTTGTGGGGAGTGCCGGCGCGCTACGTCTCTGGCTATCTGTACACGGATCAAGAGACCCACGATCGGTCAACGTCTGGGGCGACCCACGCCTGGGTGGAAACCTACTTGCCGACTCTCGGCTGGATCGGGGTGGACCCGACCAACGACCTGATGACCGGCGAGCGCCACTTGGCCGTGGCTATCGGCCGGGACTACGCGGACGTGCCGCCGTCCCGAGGTGTTTTCAAAGGCGACGCCGAGAGTCGCCTGTCCGTGGGTGTTTCGGTGCGCAAGACCACCGACGTCCAACCCGAGTTTCCGCGCATGGGCGCCCCCGCTGTCACCGCCGCGCGCCGCCGAACTGGCGGACCCTCGCTGCTGATCCAGCGCCACCAGGAACAACAACAGCAATAGGCGAGCGATGGCCGAACACGCTGATTCCGTCTCCGCCTCCATGGGCGTCCTCGACACCTTCATGGCCGCTTTCAACGCCCGCGACCTGGCGGCCTGGGAGAAGACTTTCAATTTCCCGAGCGTGCGTCTGGCGTCCAATACCCTGGTGGTCATCGAACCCGGCTATCACCAGCCTGAAATGTTCGAGCGCGGCCCGCTCGCCGACTGGGATCATTCGGCCTGGGAGCGGCGCGAGGTCATTCACGCGGGCGCGGACAAGGTCCACATCGACACCCGCTTCACCCGCTTCCGCGCCGATGGCTCGGTCATCGGCGGCTTTGATTCCATCTATGTCGTGACCCGCGAAAACGGCCACTGGGGCATCAAGGCGAGATCGAGCTTCGCGCCTTAGACCGCGGGCGCCCGAGCTGTCGCCAGATTTCAATTTCGCCCGGGAATGATCACCGGCATGGTCTCGTAACCCTTGATGAAGATCGAGAACGTGCGCTGCGGCTCGCCGGCCAGCTCGATCATTGGAAAGCGCTTGAGAATCTCTTCCCAGATAATCGTCAGTTGGAGTTCGGCTAATCTGTTGCCGACGCAGCGATGCACTCCGAAACCGAAAGAGATGTGCATTCTGGGCCGGGCGCGGTCGATGACATAGGCGTTCGGATTGTCGATCACCGTGTCGTCGCGGTTACCCGAGACATACCACATCACCACCTTGTCGCCCTCGCGGATGGTCTTGCCGTTGAAGTCGATGTCCCGCGTGGCGGTGCGCCGCATATGGGCCAAAGGCGTCTGCCAGCGGATGGTTTCCGAAACCATGGATGGGATGAGGTCGGGGCGCTTGCGCAACAGGTCGTATTGCGCCGGGTTTTTGTTGAGGGCGTAGACCGAGCCGGAAATCGTATTCCGCGTGGTGTCGTTACCCCCGATGATCAGCAGCGCGAGGTTGCCGTGATATTCGTTCACGTCCATGTCGTGGGTCGCCGCGCCGTGGACCAGCATCGAGATTAAGTCGGACTTCGGCGGCGCGTTTGCGCGATCTTTCCACAGTTCGTCGAAGGCCGAAAAGCACTCTCCGATCTCAGCATGTTTCTGATCCCAGCTGATGACTGGGCCATGGCCCGGACTGTTGGTGAACATATCCGACCAGTGAGTGAGCCGTCGCCGCTCCTCGAATGGAAAATCGAACAGCGTGGCCAGGGTCATCGCCGTGAGTTCTTTCGAAACCAGGTCGACCCAGTCGAAGACTTCGCCAATCGGCAGCCCATCCAGGATCAAGCCCGCCCGCTCGCGGATGAGGGGCGCGAGATTCTGAAGGTTGCCCGGCGCCACCACCGGACTCACCGTCTTGCGCTGCTCGTCGTGGCGTGGGGGGTCCATGGAGATGAAACTCGGGCGGGTGGTGCGCTTCGCATCCTCGGCCATCGATTTCAGGCTCTGCAGGACGATTCCGCTGGCTGAGGAGAAAATCTGATGGTTGGTTTCCGCCGCCATGATGTCGTTGTAGCGGGTCAGCGACCAATAAGGTCCAAAGGCGCCGTCCGGCGTGAAATGCACCGGATCCTCGGCCCGTAGCCGCTCGAACCAGGGCCACATCGCGTCGGCCTGGAAAAGCTCAGCCTGGGCGGGGTCGAGGCTCTCCAGCGGCTC